>JBAXGN010000158.1 GCA_037139415.1 Verrucomicrobiota bacterium
GAATGCGGAGTGCGGAATGCGGAGTGCGGAATGCGGAGTGCGGAATGCGGAGTGCGGAATGCGGAGTGCGGAATGCGGAGTGCCGTGAAATTTGTGTTTGAAAGGCTTTTGCCAAAGTGAAAATCTCGATTATCATTCCGGCATATAACGAGGAAAAGCTGCTGCCGGCCACACTGACGGCAGTCAAAGAAGCGTGGTCGGCATTCGAGGCCCAAGGTTGGCAGCCGGAACTCATCGTTTGCGATAATAACTCCACCGATCAGACTGCGGAAGTGGCGCGCGCCCAAGGTGCCCACGTTGTTTTTGAACCAAACAACCAGATCGCTCGTGCGCGGAACAGCGGCGCGCGCGCGGCCAACGGTGACTGGCTGGTATTTGTGGATGCGGACTCGCACCCCAGCCGGGAATTATTCGCAGAGGTGGCACGGGAAATCCAACAGGGACGCGCCGTGGGCGGAGGCGCGGTGGTGCAAATGGACGGCCAAGTGCTGCCACCCATTGTCCGGCTAGCCAATGCGCTATGGAACGGCATCAGCCGGTGGAAGCGCTACGCCGCCGGTTCCTTCATCTATTGTGAGACCGCTGCGTTTCGCGAATTGGGCGGGTTCAGCGAAGACCTTTACGTCACCGAAGAAATCGAGTTCAGCCAACGCCTAAAGCGACTGGCGAAAAAACGCGGCAAACAAGTGGTCATCCTCACGCGGCATCCGCTGCTCACTTCCGCCCGCAAATTGCACCTGTATTCGCGCGGAGAGTATTTCCGGTTTCTGTGGCGCTCCGTCTTCAGTGGCGGACGGCAGTTTCGCAACCGCGATCAGTGCCATATCTGGTACGACGGTCGGCGGTGAGTGGTTGGCAAGTTTGACAACCTGACAAAACTCACTTCCAGTACATCGTCAGCACCTGGACATTTTTTGTATCGAGGCGGCGCAGGATGGCGAAGAATTTGCGGGTGCGCCCATCGAGGCTGACGGTCACTTCCACCTCGAACGTCGTGCTTTGAACGACAAAAAAACGGCTGATCTGGCCGACTAACGCCGGAGAAATTCCCGGGACCGAAGCCAGTTCACCGGGGCTGCGGTAAGGCATATCGTCCAGTGTGCCATCCGCGCCATCCGGTCCGGCGCGGCGCTTGATGATTTCCGCCGCCGTGTTTTCGTCAATTTCCGGGATGACTTGCAGCGCGGTGGCGCTGGCGGTGTTCAGGTTGATGCCCCGGCTGCCAAACGGGGTGAACAGGTCCACCAAGCCGGTGGTATAGGCGGGCCGCTCACGCTCACGAAGGCCATGCCGTGACCGGCTGAACATGTTCACCGAGGGCGGCCCGCTGTAGCGCGGTCCCCAGAACATTTCCGGTGTCACACCGCGAACCAGCAGCAATTCATTCATGTCGTCCACCGGCCCGTTCTTGGCGGAATACGGCGGGTTCAGCCCTTCATAGTAATCGCTTTCCGTGCCGCCGGTGCGCGGGGTGTCATCGGGGTCAATCCAGTCGAGGATGGAATTGACGACGGTCGTAAATTCAGAGGGATCGGCCCCCATGATGAGCAGCGCTTGCTGAAGGATCATTTCATCCGCCACGTTGACGTTGAACTTGCGTTCGCAGTCGGTGATTTTCACGGAAAACGACCCGCGCCCCAGCGGCACATTATCCATCTGCACATCCGCGATGACGCTATTGGAATTACCGGGGCCGCCCGCCCATTTCTGGTTGAGGGAATCGTAATTATTTTCGCCGGCAATGTTGCGCTGCTGGCCCAGCACATATTTGGCCAGTTCGATGCCGGAACGTCCCAGCCACTCCATTTCCGGGTCGTAGATGGCGTTGCGCGCCAGTTTGGTCTCCACTTTCATGGAGTAAGAGAAGCCGGCCACCAAGATGGATAGGAACGTAATGACAATCATCACGATGACGAGAGCAATCCCTTGCTGGCGATGTTTGAAGCGAAGTTGCATACTCACATTCATCGCATGATCCGTCCAGGCGGGGGGGGCGGAGGCATTCCCGGCGGCACCCCGGGCGGCTGATTGGGCGCACCGGGGATTTGATATCCGAGGGGGACCTTGGTAGCCACCGGAGCGATGATGCGGGTGGCGATTTCCCGCTCGCTCATCGGCACCATCGGCCCGTTGCCCATGCCCACCGCCACGCGCACCAATAGGGGGAGCGAGTTCGTTTTTGAAGCCGGCCATTCATCCATCCAATCTTTTTTATCGTTGTCCCAAAACTCCATTTTAAACAGGTCCACGCTCCGGCCCAACACAATTTCATACGGCTTGGCGTCCGCACCACCACGATCCACCGGCATGAGCAGCGGCCATTGCCGCAACATGAGTTTGTTCCCGCCTTCGTTATCCGGTTCCACCGTGATGCTGACGTGGCGCAACATTTGATCGCCGTACATGCCGCTGCCCGGGAACGATTCCGGCAACCGAGCCACCAGACTCAGCGTGGCAAACTCGCCCTTGGTATCCGCCACAAACCAGTAATGTTGCGGGTTGGCCTCGAAAACCTGGGCGGTCAGAATGGCGTCCTCGATGGCGCGCACGGCCACCCGTGAGCGCTGCGCGGCAATGGCGGCTTTTTGGGCAGCCATCGAACCCCGTATCACCGACGTCCAACTGGAATAAATGGAGGCCATGACAAAGGCGAAAATCCCCATCGCCAGCATGATTTCCACCAGGGTGAAGGCAAGGCAGGCACGGCGGAGCCCGAAGATTGCGGATTGCGGATTGCGGATTGCGGATTTGTCCGCTGCCTGACTTTGGCGGCTACCTTGGGCGATGTGATGGCACGTGCGCATATTCATCGGTTGCCAAAAGAGGACCGTCCTCCGAACCCACCGCCCGAGCGTTGGGAATCCGGTTTATACATGAACACGCTCAGGACTTGATACGGCTCGCGTCCGCGCCCTGTTTGTTTGAAGATGGCGAAATCCACCTGGTACAACCCATTGGACGAGGCCTCGTAGGATTCCCATTCCCAAGTGAAGCCGGGATACATCCTGCCGAAATCCCCATGTGCCCCCTTGCCATCCGGCAATTGGTTGGTCAATGAGAGTTCGGAGGCCAGCAAACCGCAATCCGGCCCGCTATGCTGCAAACTCCGCGCCGCCGAAAGCCCCTGGCTCATGACCCCGAGGATGGAAATCAACGCCACAAAGAAAATCCCCACGGCGATCATGACCTCCAGCAACGTGAACGCGCGCAAGGACACGCCCCGGACGGCCATCCGGTCCGAGCGCATTTGTTTGTGTGGCAGTTGCATGGCTGGTCGGGTTTACCGTTTTAGAAATTTGTGTGGATCCGATTCCAGTTCCGTCGTGGCGGTGATCACATCCAGTGAAATCTTGCGCATCTCGTTATTCTCCGCCCGCAGCACAATGGTGAACTCGTCGCACGTGCTGTTGGGGAAAAAGCGCACCCGTGCCTCGTCCGCCTCCTGCAATTCAATGAAATTCACGCCCATCAAGTCAATGATAATGCGGTCGGGAATGGTGACAGTATCGCTTTTCCCAGGAGCTACAATGGTATGTTCCCGAGGGTGGATGATCATTTCCTTGGGTTCCCCGGTGAGAATGGCCTGGGCACGCGTGGAAGCGCAGGCATCCATCACATCCGTCACCACCTGGCGGAGTGAATCCTTTTCCGCCGCGCGGAACATGGCGGGAATCCCGATGCCCAGGACCAGCGCCATGATGGCGACCACGATCATGATCTCGATCAGGGTGAAACCACGCCGTGCCAACCACCGGCGGGGGGCCGGATGCATGGCGGGAAAGATGTGGCGGCGGGTCCGCATGGCAAATAGTTAGCGACCAATGCTGCTGGTGATGGCAAACATGGCGGAGAGAATGCTGAATAACAGCAAGCCCACCCCCATGGCCATGAAAATGATCATGATGGGCTCAATCAGGTTGGTCATGACCCGCAAGGCGAGGATGAGTTCACCCTCGTAGGTTTCCGCCAGGTTGCGCAGCGCCCCGGGCACATCGCCGGTGTCCTCGCCAATCTTCAGCAGGTCAATCATCAATTGCGGGAACACCCCGCTCTTGGCCATCGGCTGGGCAAACGTCTTGCCATCCGTGACGGCCTCGCGGGTTTTGGCGATGGCCTCTTTGAGCGCGACATTGGGAATCACCTGCTCGGTGATTTTCAAGGCGTTCAGCACTGGCACTCCGTTTTGCAACAACGTCGCCAGGGTTCGGGAGAATTGGGCGTACAGGTTTAATTTGACCACTTTACCCAACACAGGCGCGTTTAATTTCCAATGATCCATGGTGCGCCGTCCGGCTTCCGAGGCGCGAAACCGCATGAACAACACCACGCCGGCGGCACCCACCAGACCGCCGAGCACCCAGGCGGTGGGGCTGACAAACAGATCGCCCACGGCAATCAATAATTTGGTGGAGGGCGGCAACGGCACCTTCATGCCCTCGAAAATCTCCTTGAACTTGGGCAGCATGAACGTCATGAAAAAGAAAATAATGCCGACGCCCACACAGGCGACGACCGCCGGGTAAATCAGTGCCGAAATGAATTTGGACTGCACCTCCGCAAACCGGTTAAGATGGTCTGCCAACCGTCGCAGCACTTCCACCAGCGCGCCGCTTTGCTCGCCCGCGCGCACCATGTTGATATACATGTCGGTGAAAATCACCGGCTGACGGGCCATCGAATCCGAGAGGCTTTTGCCTTCCATCACGTCCTGCTTCAACTGCCGGCTGGTTTCGGCGGGAATGCCTTTGGATTCCAGGTGGGTCATGCTGTTTAACGCCACCGTGAGCGTCATGCCGGAATTCAGCAGGTTGGCCAACTGTTGGGTGTAGGTGGCGATCTCCTGGATTTTGGGTTTACGCTGCCCGGCAAACAGCCCGACGAGCGCTGGCGGCATGATGGCGGCCAACCCTCGGGCGGGTGCCCCGCCCTGCCCGGTCTGCCCACTCTTTTTCGCCCCGGCCTTTTCCGACGCGCCGCCCTTGGGCAGGTCAATTTTGACAGGCAGCAGCCCGAGGCGTTCGATCTGCGTGAGGGCCGCGGCGCGGTCCGGCACATCCAACACACCCTGCACTACCTCGCCGTTCCGGCGACGGGCTTTATAAGCAAACTGCGGCATGACACAAGCCAACCATTAAAGGGAGTCCCACACAAGCGCGTTCAATGCGCGGCAGGCACGGTTGCAAGCAACCACTAGTAGATACTCCGCCGCTGGTGAAAAGTTGCGATTTTCATTGGCACCACAATCCCTCACCGCAACGCCTGATACCGTTGCCAGACGGGCTCGGGCCAGGTCTTGATCAACTGATGCGCGGGGAAGCCCACGAGGGTCACAGTCGTGTGGCCTTGCGCCATGGGGGTGCGCTGCTTTTCGTGGATCAAATAATGTTGAAAGACGAGGCGGCCCTCATAGGCAGGCTGAATGCGGTGCGTGGTGTAAAGCAGCAGGCGTTGCCCGAACTTCACCGCCTTGCGGTATTGGCACGTATTCTCCACAACCATGGTGGCCACGCCCAATTCCAAGGCTTCCGCCAGCGGCAACACCTCCAGCATGATTTGCAGGCGCCCCTGCTCGAACCAAAGGAAATACACGGAATTATGCACGACACCCATCATGTCGGTATCGTGAAACGCCGGCTCGAGGCTCAGCGTGCGCTTGATCAATCGGCCTGGGTGGGACGGCGGCATCGCAGGTCGGCGCAATAGCTACAGTTCATCCAATTTGACGGTGAGGCTCTTGGGCATGATCGGCGGCATGGAGATGCTTTGCACCACCGGCCCCGCTGCACTGCCGAGGCGGAACGTCAAACCGGAATAGGCCAGTTCCGCCGGAAAGATGGCCAAGCCCAGTTGCCGCCCGAGTACATAAGAGTGGCAGGTAGTCACCACTTCGGCCACCGGCTGCCCCTGATGATACAGGCGCGCGCCCGCTTGCAACCCTTCGCAACCCGGCGCGGCGGAGACCCCGATGATCTTGCGGCGCAGTCCGTCGGTCCGGCGCTGCTTGATCGCCTCGGCACCCAGAAAGGTATCCTTGTCAAAATCAAACATCCACTGCAGCCCCAGCGGGAGCGGGTCCCGCACCAATCGGCCTTCCTGCTGGATATTAAAGAACCGGCCTTCGAGCCGCAACGCATCATGCACTTCCACGCCGCACAGCGCGCCACCCAAGGCTTGAACTTCGGCTTTCAACGTATCGAACAGTACCGCCGCCACCGTCTGCGGCACGAGCAGCAGATAACCGAATTCCGAAGTCTTGCCCGCCCGGAACAGCCGGATCGGCTGCCCCTGAAACGTATAATTTTCCACCGACATGTACGGCAACCCGAGGACATCCGCGCCAAACAGCTTTTTGACCACTTCCCAGGCGCGAAAGCCATCCACGCTCAGCACGGCATGTGAGGCAGCCAGGTCTTCCAACCCGGCTTGGGCTGGCTGGTATAATTGCAGCACCGCATCCAGTTCGGCGTCCGGCACCGCGCTTTCGCAAAGGAACACAAACTCCTGGTCGTTATTGGCCACGAGGCAATCCGCCAGCAACATTCCCTCGCGATCCAACAGGCAAGTATGCAGCACGCGGCCAAAACGAATCTTGGCGACGTTGCCACCCAACAGGCCATCGAGGAAATCAATGGCCTTATCCTCCGGCAACCGGAAGGCTCGCAGAAAAGAAAAGTCGGTCAGCCCAACGGCGTCGCGGATGGCGTGATACTCCACCTTGGGGCCAGCGAAGCGGGCGGCGACTTCCACACCATGCCGTTCCTGAAACACCGCGCCGGCTTCGGCCAGCGTCGCGCGTAATGGGGAAGCTCTCACGCGACACCCCCGTTCTGTTTATCCTGCTGCTCAATCACGAAATCCACGATCGTGTTGATGGAACGCAGGATGGCGATGTTTTGATCTGGGATCTTGATTTTGAAACTATTCTCGATGCACAGCACAATTTCGAGCGCATCCAGGGAATCCAAGCCCAGGCCAGACCCAAGCAGGGAGACATCCTCGTGCAAATCCTCCGGCGTGAACGGCAGGTTCAAGCGCCGGATCAGTTCTTGTTTAAAAATCAGGAGCACTTGCGCGCGCCGTTCGATGGCGCGGGCAAAGTGCTCCGGTGGCATAGCGTCACTGTCATTAACCATAGGCAGATATTATTCTTCAACCTTCTCGCCCTCGACCTTGCGCTTCTTGGCTTCCTCAATGACGTGGGCCTCCATCTCGCGCGGCATTTCTTCGTAATGATCGAACGCCTCCGAGTGAACCCCCCGTCCGCCCGTCAGCGAGCGCAACGTGCTGGAATAGCGATACAGGTCCTTGGCGGGCACCAGCGCTTTGATGATCTGGAAACCGCCGGCGGAATCCATACCCTGAATCTTCCCACGGCGGCTAGACAAATCGCCCATGACGTTGCCCATGCAATCTTCCGGGATACGGATTTCGACGGAGTTGATGGGCTCCAACATGCACGGTTTGGCTTGCTGGAAGCTTTCTTTAAAGGCGAAGTAACCGGCGATCTGGAACGCGATATCCTTGGAATCCACCGGATGCATCTTGCCATCGTAAAACTCAATCTTCACATCCACGACCTTGTACCCGGCAATGATGCCTTCCGCGCAGGCTTTCTTGACGCCCTTTTCCACCGACGGCACAAAGGTGCGGTCCACGTTCTGCCCGACCAGCGTCTGGGTGAACTCGACGCCGGTATCCCGCGCCTTGGGTTCGATGCGCATCCAAACCTCCGCGAACTGTCCCGAGCCGCCCGTTTGCTTCTTGTGGCGGTACTTGGAATCGCCCCGGCCTTTGATCGTTTCGCGGTACGCAATCTTCGGTTGCGCCAGCTCAATGTTGAGCTTGTAACGCGCCTTCAGGCGGCCAGCCATCACGTCCAGGTGCAATTCTCCCTGTGCCGAAATGACCGTTTGGTGCAGCTCGGAATCCACCAGGAAGCTGAAGGTGGGGTCCTCATTGTGCAACGCCGCCAACCCTTGCGCCACTTTGTCTTCATCGCCCTTGGAATGCAGGATCAGCGATGCATGAATATTGGGCTTGGGGAATTGAATCTTGGTGAAGGAAACCGGCCGCTTGGACCCGCACAGGGTGTGATTGGCATGGGTATCCTTGAGTTTCACCACCGCGCCAATGTCCCCCGCGCATAATTCATTGACCGGTACCCGCGCCTTGCCGTTCAGAATATAGATCTGGCCAATGCGCTCCGAGGTTTGTTTGTCATAGTTGAACAAGTCCGCCCCCACCTTCAACAGGCCGGACATGACCTTGAAGTACGCCAGCTCTCCAAACTGCGCTTCCACGCTGGTCTTGAAGACAAACAGCGTCGGATCGGGATCGGTCAGGGCCACCGCGACGGGATTGCCGCCATTATCCACGGCCTTGGCCTTGGCATGGTCGCCGGGATACCCCCCATACTTCGCCACGAAATCAAGCAGCTTGGTCACCCCGATATTATTTTCCGCCGACGTGACAAAGAGCGGAATCACCCCGTGATTCATCAAGGCGGGATGCAGTCCATCATGCACTTCCTCTTCGGTTAATGACCCCTTGTCGAAGAATTTCTCGAGCAACTTGTCATCGGACTCCGCCACCAATTCCATCAATTGGTTGTGAAACTGTGAAAGTTTATCCTTCAGGGAGGCATCCGCATCGGTTTCCTCGGGTTTGCCGGTATTATCCTTATAGGTGACCACCTTGGAATCCAGCACATCCAGAATTTTATTGAAACCCGGGCCGGGATTGACCGGATAGGTGAAGGGAAACACCGTCTTGCCGAACTGCTCGCGCAAGCTGGCCAGTAACGCGTCAATATCCGTGTTCTCCTTATCCATCGCATTGACGACAATGGCCTTGGGAATATCATCCGCCGTGGCAGTGTCCCACACCCTGCCCGTGCCGACCCCTACGCCATGATTGGCATGAACCACCACGACCGCCAGATCCACCACATGCAGCAGGGAGAGAGTGTCGCCAAAGAAATCGAGATAACCGGGCGTATCGAAAAAATTGATCTTCTTGCCCTGCCACTCCATGTTAAGCATGGAAGCCTGCGTGGAAATTTGCCGTGCATGTTCCTCATCACGATAATCGGAAATCGTGGAACCGCCGGCCGTGCTGCCCAAGCGATTGATGACGCCGCCGCAGAGGGCCATACACTCGGCCAACATGGTTTTTCCGCAGGAGGCGTGTCCGGCAATGGCGATGTTTCTCAGGTCCGAAGTCTGATATATTTTCATGCGTTATCCCAATTTTATTACGTCGTTTTAATACACGTCCCGCCGGCTTGGGCGATTTCCGGCCTTCTTCCAGCATCCAGAACTCGCGCCAATAACATTACAGCGGGCGAATCCGGCGTAGGTTATAGGCTTTACCCACCCGCCGTCAATGCGGCAGGTGACAAATATGCAAATTTTTTTAACTATGCGGTTGCATTGTCTGCCGAATGTGTTATAGTGACCTCCGTTAGCATTCCTCCTTAAACCTCAACCGGGGTGCGGAGATCCAAGCCCGCACCCCGGATCCTGAACCCCGGCAAACGGTTCTTGCGGACTTCGGCATTCGGGGCTCGGACTGTGCCGTGATTTATTCTCGCCATGATTTGACAAAATCAGGGAAGCTCCATAACTCTAGTGGCACATGTATTGCCGCCATCCATTGAATCATGTCCGGCTAGGCGCTAGACTGCGCGCCTGGTTGGCCGGGGTTGCCCTGCTTGCCCTGGCTTTGACATTACCCACCGCCCGGTTGCATGGTGCCCAAGGAAAAGCGTTGCTGGCGGATGGCAAAACATTTGAAGGCGACGTGACCTTGCCCGGCGGCGATCAGTTGGTCGTGGGCGGAACCCGGCTGGACCTCAAGAACCTGGCGCATCTGAGCCTTACCAAGGCACCGGCTTCCAAAGAACCTTTTTTGCCGCCAGCGGAACCAGACCAACCGAATGGCGCAATCCCTTCGAGTTGGCAATTTCAGGACATTGGCAAAGCGAAACAGCCGGGGGGCGTGGTATACCGCTTGGAACAACGCGGCACCACGAACGCCTTCGGCACCTTTGGTCTCCGCTCCTGCGGCATGACCTTGTCTGGAAAAAGTGATTCCTGCCTGTTTGCCTATAAAACCCTCAAAGGCAACGGCGAAATCATCGCCCGGGTGGTCGGTTTGGAATGGAAAGACTCCTGGACCATGGGCGGGGTAATGATCCGCGCCGCGCTCACGCCGGAATCCCAACAAGCCGCCATGGCCATCACCGCTGGGGAAGGCGCGGCTTGTTATATGCGCAAAAACCGGGATACCGAGTCCCAGAAAACCCAATCCCGCGAACGGGACATCAAATACCCTCACTGGGTGAAGCTGGAGCGACGCGGAAACCAATTCACTGCGTTTCGTTCCAAGGACGGCGCCACCTGGGAGTTTCTGGAAACCGCCAAGATTGAAATGCCTGAGACTGTGTTTGCCGGTCTGTTCACCCTCAGTCGGCGCGAGACCGCCCTTACCACCACCCGTATTGCGCAGGCGTATGTCATTCCCAAGCTGGCCGAAGAATATATGCCGCGCCTGATGATGGCCGATGGCAGCACCCTGGCCGGACAACTCAATGCTGCCGAAGCTCCCACCATCCGCTTCGTGTGTGCGCGCAAAACCTTCTCCCTGAATACCGGCGAAGTGGCCCGACTCCTGTTTCAGCCGCTGCCACCGGACGCCGAGGAGAAAATCAAGTCCGGCCGCCCGGGTTTCTTCCTGCGCCGCAATGAATTCGTGGCGGGGCAATTTCGCAGCTACGAGGCCGGGCTCGTCAAAGGCCGGGTCTATGGCAAGGAGGTCGAGTACCGCGCCGGTTTGGAGGTCTCGGCGGTGGTCTTCCGGGATATTGCGGCGCGGCCCGCCGCGTTCGAGTTGCGCACCGTGGATGGCGACGTGATCTTTGCACGCATGTTATGGCTGGGCAAACGCTCAGTGACCGTCGAACTCGAGGACATGGGCACCATCGAGTTCGCGGAGGACGCTATCGCTGAAATCCGGCGCTTGGGCAGCGTGGAAAGCGAAGCCCCCAAGGCAACCGCCCCGCCGGTCGCCACCACCGGACGCGTGCAAACCACCGATGGCAAGCAGTACGAAGGCGACCTAAAATTCGAGGCGGGCGGGCTCAAGGTCATCCGCGAAGGCCAGCCGGAGTTGCGCCTGGAAGTGAATCAAATCCAGCAATTAACCCTGCCGCCCCACGCCAAGGCCGGTGGCGCCGAGAGCACCCAGAAAGTCGGACCAACCTGGAAAGGCATGGACCTGGGCCGCACCCAGGCGCGCGGTTCGCACAGCATGGAAGGGACGCGCCTGGCGATTTTGGGCGGCGGCGATGAGATCAGCAAAAACAACGACTCCTTTTATTACGTCTATAACACGCTCGAAGGCAGCGGCGACATCACCGTGCAGGTGACCAGCATCCTGAGCACCAACGAATGGGCCAAGGCCGGCCTGATGCTGCGCGATAAACTGGAGCCTAACTCCAAGAACTTTTACGTGGCCCTGACGTACGCGCGCGGCCTCGTCTTCCAGTGGCGCGGCCAGAACAACGGGTACACCGAGCAAAATCAGGTCAAAGACATCTTCGCCCCCGTGTGGCTCAAACTCGAGCGCGACGGCAAAAACATCACCGGGCTTTACTCGCAGGATGGCCAGAAATGGACCACCCTTGGCACTGACACCGTGGATTGGCCCGATAAACTGCACATTGGCGTCGCGGTTTGCAGCCGCAACCCGACCATGCTTTGCCGCAGCACCTTTGATGGCCTGACCACCCGCAGCTTTGCCCCGGTGCAGTTCAAACCGCGCATCATCCTGCGCAGCGGCACGGAGATCCCCTGCTCCATCAACAGCGCGGATGATACCGCCGTGAAGTTCAGCCGCGTGCAGAAGGAGGAACTCTCCGTGTCCACCCTCAACGTCGCCCGCCTCTACTTCCAACCGGTCAAAGCCGACCAGACCGCCGCGTTCATCCTGGGCCGCACTGGCCTGCTGCTGCGCAACGGCGATTTTGTGGATGGCGACTTCCGGTCGCTGGACCGCGAGACCATCAAACTCAGCTCCGTAGTGCTCGGGTTGCGCACCTTCAAGACCGGCGACCAGGCCGCCGCGCTCTCCCTGCATGAAGTGGCGGCGGAACCGGCCCCCTACGAAATCCTGCTGGAAGACGGCACCAAGATTTGCGCGCAAGCGCTGGACCTCAAGGACACCCAATTCGAGGCCAAAGAATCCGTGCTGGAGAAATTCACCTTTGCCGCGCGCGACGTGGTGGAAATCCGCCGCCGCCCCTGAACTCACGAACCATGCTATATTAAAACGTATGAAAATTGAATCCTTGCAGCTCGGCCTGAAAGTACGCCATCCCCAATACGGCATCGGCGTAGTGCGCGCCATCAACCCACAGACGGCGGAAGTGGTATTCACCGACCTGCCGCGCATGGTCTCCCCGGAACTCAGCGGGCTGGAGCTGGCGGAACCCCAGGTGGCCGTCACCGGCCTCGAAGTGCCGCTGGCCCAATTCGTCCGGCAAGTCGCCCAGGACGTCGCCGCCGAACTGATCCAGGAACACGATCATGCCGTGGTCGAACAACTCGGTGTGAAGTGGCACAAAGGCAAAATGGTCATGCACCCGGCGGACCCGACCTTGCAGACCAAGGAAGTGCCCATGGAAATCTTCTTCCACAAAGTCGTGGGCCTGCGCAACCAGTTGCGCGTGCTGGAGCAGAAGATCAACGGCCATCCGGGCTTGACCGACGGCGAGAAAGTGGAGATGCAACAATACATCACCCGCTGCTACGGCTCCCTGACCACCTTCAACCTGCTCTTCAAAAACAAGGAAGACCAGTTCTCCTCCAAGGGGGAATCGGTGTAGCCTTTTCCCATTGAACGGAAGAGCCTTTTTACGGAGTGTCGGCAACATGATAATAAACTGGAAAACGGAAACAACGAACGGGAAGGGTGTTCAATAAGACTGTTCGCCATAGCATGAAATCGCCACGGGCAATACTCGCAACCGCAATGGTCGCGATCATTTGTGGCGCATTCGCACTCGCCGTTTCAAGTCACCGTAGACCACCGTCACCCAACTTGACCTTGGCGGAACAGGAAGTAATTGAGGCGGTGCTTTCTCAAATCGAGATGCAACTATTGACCAATCACGTTATTCTTGATTTCACTACCATCAAAGACCTTCAAAGGGACAAGGACTATGGTGTGTTCTCGAAGCAATTTCGCGAGTCGCATCCCGATACGAGGCACTGGACAACTAGGTTGTACGACTTATTCCATGGACACAGGGACCGGTATAAGGACGCATTGCCCAGGGCTGTTGCGGATTTTCTTCGCAAGAATGCAGATCGTGCTCAGATTGATTTCCGGGCAGACTTAGCACTACGAGCCCGGTTGGTGTCTGAAACGAGCGTAATGGAGATATTTGACCGGAGCGTTGATTCGCCTTGGAAGTTGTTCAGACGGCGTTTTCCTAATGCAAGTGGATTTCTCAAGCTGTCGCGGGTTGGCATTTCCCCTGACAACTTGGTCGCGATTGTCTATATGGGGGAATATAATGGCCCTATGAGTGGAAGAGGCAATGTTTACATCCTTCACAGGAATGGCGCGAAATGGGTTCTCCATGCGACTCAAATGGTGTGGGTATCGTAGTGACAAATAGCCCAATCAGTCAGTTGAGCGAATGGCGGTGAGCGGATGCCATTCCAGGTATCGAACGCGATGTGCTCACTTTTTTCGTTCGAAAAGGCATTACCTCAGAATCTCTGGCACCCACTCCGGGGTGCATTCGGTTTTTTTCCGCGATTCCGGTGGTCCGGCCCCTCCCCCCTCCGGACAACACCGGCTACACTCTGTGAACCCTTCGGGTTCGGCCAAGGCAGGCTTCCGAGCATTCGCTCATCCCGCATGGGATGACAGATAGCTAGCCGGAGCGTCATGAGGGGAACGGGGCATGACCTCCGGAAAGCCGCCCAATAAACCCAACCGCAGCCAGAAGGGGTGCCAGAGGTTACTTTAACACCCGACATTAAAGCTGAAAACCCGCGTTTTTTGACGTTTTTGGAAGCTTCATGCGTAAGTGACTGTGTTTCAATGGGTAATTGACATGAATCTGTTTTTTTCCCATGTCATGTTTATCAAAAATGATGTCATATTTGGAAAAAATGACATCATTCCTGTCCAGAATGACATGATTCTCGGCGGGAATGACATGATCCATGGGCTAAATGACATAACATACGCTCCCAATGACATGATTTACGGCTGGGATGATGTAATTTCCAGCGCAGGTAGTCTAACATGCGCCCCGAGTTAGATTACTTTGGGCCGGGATGACCTGAGTTTTTCCCGGAGTGAGACTGATTTTTTCCGGGATCAGGGACGGCGGATGGGCGGTGGGTGAACGCTAGGGGTGCCGATCCTGATGCGGAGGCGGTTTCACCGGTCTGCCTGGCTCCGGGCAGGAGGGTACTTCGCAGAGGCAACCTGGTATCCAGCCAAGGCTGGCTGGCTGGCATTCGGGACTGATTGCCCGATCACGGCGGACGGTCTGCCCGACCCAGTGCCATTCCGGTTGGGTTGCTCTTGCTGGCTATTCTGGCCGGTCCGGTATTCATCGCCGACTTCATGGGCGCAGGCACGGCGATTCGCTGAAGCGCGGATGATGAAACGAATGGGCAAGCGGGACACCAAAAGCTCCAACGAGCAAAGGAGCAGTTAACCGCTATTTACCCCCTTTTCCACCATTGCCAAAACCACCGGGGCGGCGTACAGTCGCCACACAATAATGAAAGCCGCCATCATGAAACATTCTTTATCCGTTGGATTGGCTCTGGCCCTGCTCGGCAGTGTGGCTGCGCAAGCGGCCCAGAAGGGCACCGCGCCGGAGTTCGTCACCAAGGCCACCTGGCAGGAGACGCTCATCGCCAGCCGCGAGACAGTCTTCCAATGGGAATGCTCCCAGGATGTGCTGGCCATGCAGAGCACGAATTTCTCCCCCGGCCCATGGTACGTGCTCGGGCCGCTCCCGGCGAAAAGTAAGGACGTGGATGAGATTCGCAACGGGCAGTCGGTGGATCTCTCCCGCCGTTACCTGGGCCAGGAGGGGAAGGAAATCGGTTGGGAAATCAATGATCAGATCAAGGACGGGCAGCTTAATGATTTGACCGGTTATCGCGGTGCCACCAAGGACTCGGTCTTTATCCTTTGTCGCACGCTGATCTTTAAGAAGCCCATGGGGCGGGCGCAGTTGTACTTTGAATTGGCGGCGGATCGCGCGTCTGGCCATTGGTTGCCGGGTCGCAAAGGGCCGGGCTTGCAGTCAACGCTGCCTTTGCTGCGCGGCGGGTCGGAGTTGCAAGCGGATGCCGGGGAACAACAGTTCGTGCTCACCTTGTGGAGCGGCGCAGAGGGGAAACATCGCTTCTTCACTTCTTTGAAGCCCAACCTAAACCGTCCGGGCGCTGGCGACATGGGGAACCGCAAGGGTCGCCGTCAGCAGGTGCTGCGGGAGACCCGGGCGATGTTCACTAATGCCATGGATCAAATCCTGGCGCGCTGGGAGGTGGAAGATCATGTGTGGGGTGATCCGCAAGCCCGCACGGTGGATGACTGGCTGCCGGGCGAGGCGGATGCTTATCTGAAACCCGCTTACCAGGCGGGGGTTCAACGCCGGTTGAGCGATCTGAACAAGACCTTGGCCGAGACGGCGGGCGTGAAAGCCCTGGCGCTGGCTCCGCTCAAGGAGCGGGTTCAGGCCTGGTGTGATGCGATGAAAAAGGCGAAGGGAACTGCGACCGGAGCGGCGGCGTTGCGCGAGCAGTTTTACCAGCTCGCCACGGTGCAGGAGACCATCAATCTGGCGGGGCGCGTTCAATCCCTTCGGCTGGCGGTGGCGGATCAGCGCGAAATGTTCCGGGAGCGGCATCCCAAGGCGGAGAGTGGCCTGCGCCAGATTGCCGGGGCCGAAACCACGGTGGCGGCTCTGTGGCCGCTGGTGTTGGAGAATAAGCCCGAGGCCCTTGCGGCCGTGCTGCGCGCGGGGCAGATGCTGACCGCCCTGCAAGCCGATCTCCTGCTGGATACGCCGTTGCTGGGGTTTGGCCGGTTGCTGTTGGTCAAAGGCCAGGCCGGATTCAGCTCCAATTGGGGCGGTCCCAACCGGCTGGGCAATGAGCTGATTGTGCTCTCGCCGGTGCGCCCTGATGGCAAGCAGACCACCGTTTACAAAGGTGCCGTGAGCGACATGGACCTGCACTGGGACGGCAATCGGCTGCTGTTCTCGGATGGCAATACCTTGCGGGAAATGAATGTGGATGGCACCGGACTGCGGCAGGTTTCGGCGGCTGATCCGCCCGTGAGTCATTATGATGGCTGCTACCTGCCCAACGGCAAAATTGTCTGCGCCTCCGCCGCGTGCGAACAGGCCGTGCCCTGCACCGGTGGCGGTGGGGTGGGCAACCTGCATATCCTCGACGCCGACGGCAAGAATGAGCGGCGCGTGACGTATGATCAGGATCATGATTGGAATCCGGTGGTGCTGAACGATGGGCGCGTGCTCTACACCCGCTGGGAGTACACCGATCTGCCGCATTATTTCTCCCGCCTTCTCTTCCGCATGAACCCGGATGGTTCCAGCCAGATGGAATACTACGGCAGCGGCTCGTATTGGCCCAACGCCATGTATTGGCCGCGCCCCATTCCGGGTCATCCCACGGAAGTGGTGTGCGTGGTCTCCGGTCATCACGGCGTGTCGCGCGTGGGTGAGCTGCTGATCCTGGACCCGGCCAAGGGCCGTCAGGAAGCCAGCGGCGCAGTTCAGCGCATCCCCGGCTACGGCAAGAAAGTGGAGCCCATCATTCAGGACAATCTCGTGGGGCAGGTGTGGCCCCGGTTCGCCGCGCCCTATCCGCTGGCCGAACCCGGCTCGAATCTCGGTGCCGGAAAGTATTTCCTCGTCTGCATGCAGCAGGATCCGTATTCCACCTGGGACCTTTATCTGGCGGACATCTACGATAACCTGACCCCGATTCTCACCGGCGGCTACATGACGCCCATCCCGCTGCAATCGCGTCCCCTGCCGCCCGTCATTCCCTCCACCCTCACCACCGATCAGCCGGATGGCGTGATTTACCTGTCGGATATTTATCAGGGCAACGGGTTGCGCGGTTATCCGCGCGGCAGCATCAAGGCGTTGCGGGTCGGCACGCATCATTATCGTTATCCCGGCAACGGCGATACCCGCGCCTCCAGTCTCGAAGGTGGCTGGGATGTCAAACGCATCCTCGGCACCGTGCCCGTCAATGAAGATGGCTCGGCGCTGTTCCGCGTGCCGGCCAACACGCCGATTTTCCTGCAGCCATTGGATGCGGAAGGCAAGGCGCAACAGCAGATGCGCAGTTGGTACACGGCCATGCCGGGCGAATTCGCCTCCTGCATCGGGTGCCATGAGCAGCAGAACAACGGTCCCGCCGCCAAATATAACCTCGCCGCCATGAATAAGCCGATGGCGATTACACCCTGGAACGGCCCGGTGCGCGGCTTCAGCTTTGACCGCGAAGTCCAGCCCGTGCTGGATCGGCGCTGCGTGGGCTGCCACGATGGCAAGCCGTACCAGAACGGGGGGCAGGCGGTTGCCACGCCCGATCTCCGCGCCAAGCGGCTGCATCCGGAGTTCAAGGACAACTACAGCCCCGCCTACCTAGTGTTGCAGAAATACGTCCGCCGGGCCGGTTATGAATCGGATATGCACATGCACGTTCCGGCGGAGTTCGAGGCCGATACCAGCGTGTTGGTGCAGATGTTGAAGAAGGGCCATTACAACGTCGAGTTGACCCGCGACGATTGGGAACGGCTCTACACGTGGATTGATTACAACCTGCCTTATCCGGCCAACTGGCGCGAGAGCCACCGCCCGCCGCCCAATGATCTCGTCGAGCGCCGCGCCAAATATAAAAAGGTCTTCTCCAACTTGGACGATCAGGATGAGGCCCCGCAGCCGTTGCCGGAGATTGCCGCCTTCGAGCCGCCCAAACCCATGTCCTCCCGGCAGGCGCAAATGCCGAAGCTCGAAAACTGGCCCATGACTGCCGATCAGGCCAAGGCCGCACAGAAAGCCGTCAGTCCGGCCCCGTTGGAACTCGATCTCGGCGATGGTGTGACCATGAAGTTTGCCATGATCCCCGCCGGTAAATTCGTCATGGGCAATCCGAACGGTTTCCCGGATGAATCACCGGCTTCCGTGGTTACCCTGGATCGGCCGTTCTATCTGGGCCAGATGGAGGTGACCCTCAGGCAATATGCCCGGTTCGACGCCAAGCATGAAAACGGTTTCGTTGAAGGTCGCGGCAAAGACCGCACCACGCGCGGTGTGCCGCTGGATGTGGCCGATTATCCGGTGGTGCGCGTGTCCTGGAACGAGGCCATGGCGTTCTGCGAATGGCTCTCCCACAAGACCGGCCAGCGCTGCACATTGCCCACCGAGGCGCAATGGGAGTACGCCTGTCGTGCGGGCACGGATGCCATGTACTCCTTTGGCGAATACGCTCCGGGTAAAAACAACCTGTGCAACATTGCGGATGCCGGCATCACCAGTTGGAACTATGGCCGCTGCGAACCCGGTTACAGCGATGGCGTGGCCTACCTCGGTGCGGGCGGGCGTTACGCGCCCAACGCCTGGGGGCTGCTCGATATGCACGGCAACGCCGCCGAGTGGTGCCTGAGCACCTATAAGCCGTATCCCTACAAGGCGGACGATGGCCGCGATGATCCGCGCGCCCCCGGTCTGAAAGTGGTTCGCGGCGGTTCCTGGAATGACACCATGCGTTACGTGACCAGCGCTTCCCGCTGGCGCTATCAGCCGCATCAGCCGGTCTATAACGTCGGCTTCCGTGTGCTTGTAGAATCACGCACCAAGGAGACAGTCGTCACCGCCTCCGCAAAGTGATTCATTTGGATATTCCAAAGGTCATTTGTACGCTCCGGCCGCAGACGGATTCTGCGCCGGACGCCAAAGACTCACAGGCAACCTGCAATCCGCTCCCATAGCCGGAGAACGGCCATCCTCTCCCCCAAGGGAGAGGAAAAGAGGTGAGGGGGTACGAAACTCCGGGAATCTCACCCCCATCAAAAGAGGCAAAAAAACGTTCCGAAGTGGGTTTTGTAAATATAATTGTGTAAATGTTTTTTTGTTTTGTTTTTTGTTG
>JBAXGN010000159.1 GCA_037139415.1 Verrucomicrobiota bacterium
GGCACCATCTTGGGCACAATTTGGCTCCAATCGCCCAGGCCGTTCGTGTTGAGCGCGGCCACGCGGAACCAGTACTTCACCCCGCTTTGCAGGCCGGTCACTTTGAGCTTGGTCTTCGTCACCGAACCGGCAAACACCCAGTTCCATTGATCGTCGCCGATGGCCAACTGCACTTGGTAGCTCACTGCGCCCCGCACCCGGCCCCATTTGATGGTGAGTTCGCCCGCATTGTTGATCGCCAGCACCCGAACCCCGCGCGGCGCAGGCAACAAACCGACCGGCGCGGCCTCTTTGCGCAGCGGCACGCCCGCACTGGCGATGACCTCCGGACGCCCGCCGCTACGGCTCTGCACAAATTCCGCCGTGCGCGTCAGCACCGTGCGCAGGTTGCCGAAGGAACCCCTTTTCTCCGTCAACCGCTGCTTCAGGAGGTTCTCCGTGGCGTCATATTCCTGCGCTTTGGCCTGGGAATCCTCCAGCGCGGCCGACAACTCCGCCACAATTTCCTCTGCATCCGGGAAATGTTCGCTTTTGCCGAGCATTTCCACGATGAGTCTAGCCAACGTGAGCACATTGTTCTCCGTCATTCCTTTTAAACCAAGCTTAACTTTCGCCATACGCATTACCTTTCGTTCATGATTAACCATCAAACCTCTATTGCCCGCCGCATCGGGCCAATTGCTACCTGCATCCCGCAAAATGCCACGCACAAAGCCGCTTATGCTAGGTAGTTTTTGTTATTTCCTACGGCGGATTTCTATTTTCCACCGGCGGTATTGTTATTTCCGCAAGCGTTTTTTCTATTTCCGTACGCGGTTATTATAATTACGCGCACGGTTCTATAACTTCCGCCAGTGGTTTTTATAGTTCCTTATGCGGTTACTATAATTCCGCTGACGGTATAAATAGTTCCGCGTGTGGAAACTATAATTCCACCGGAGTAAACTTCAGTGCTTGTACACATAAAACGCTGTGCGTGTCAACTATTTGGATTTGCCGACCGCAGTTTTTTGGTTGCTGGCCGCATATCGCGAGGGATTGACTGCGCAGCGAAATTGGCGTACCGCATCCAACTACCTGCGCCGTGCAAAATTGTGGATGTGAGCCTCATTTTCCCTGATGCCGCCTGCATGACCTTATCTGCCACGCGCAGAAATCAAAATACATGTCCGTCCCAGGCGGCATCGTGGTGAAATAATCGCCGTGCGCGCCGCAATGCGGCGGGTGTAACGGGAAAGACCCGCGATTAAAGGCGGAAGAACAAAATAGCCGTAGGGAAATCATGCCGCGAAACGTGCCGCAGGTTTCTAACCTGCCGTATCGCCGACTTCCTAGTCGGCAGACGCTGGGAAATCGTCAACCGTGGGGAGGGTATGAAGGTCTGCGGATTGGAAATCCGCGACACAGCAGACTTGGAAGTCTGCGGTACGAGGGCGCCTGCCCGCCGGTAAACGTCGTTGCGACAAAACATCCGGGAGGGATGCCAGAAATGGGCAGCGGAAACGTGCTTGTCAGCCACGGCGGATGGGAGTTAAATCACCACCATGTTCAATGAGTTCCAGATACCGCGAAAACCGCTAGGTGCGCAAGGCACACGGGATTTTGTGCGCAGCGAGGGGTGGGGGGCGAGGCGAGGAGCGATGAGTGGTTTGACCATGATTGATGGGTTGGTGGCTGGGTCGCTGCATTTGGTGTCTGATGATGGCACTGTTCGACGGATGGTAAATGGTCATTGACTTTCGAGGGACAGGAAATAGGGTATTGCCCATGAACACATGCCAAAAGCAATGCCCGGTCACCGCCCTGCGCCCAGTGGGGAGAAAATCCATTTCATCGCAATGGGCACTTCCCGAAGTTCCGCTTCAAGCGGGCTGCCGTCCGCAGCGCGGTAAAGTCTTGATGGCGCTGGTTCCTGGTTTTCTCTTCATGGCGGTTGCCTTGTCCGCCGCCTTGCCCCCGATTCCCGCCGGACCGATCGCCAACAAGAAGGAACTGCTCTTCTCGGATGACTTCCAAGGTGCCGTGCCGGCCAAGGTGTGGCATAAGGTGGTCGCAACCTTCGCTGTGGAAAATGGCGCGCTGAAAGGCACGCAGACGCGCGATAAGGACGTCCCCGCCGCCAACGGCAAGCCCGCCATCAAGGCCCACGCCGCCGTGCATGGCTTGGAAATCCCCACCAAGGATAGCGTCGTCGAGGCCCGGATTCGCTTTGATGGCGCCACGATGATTGACGTGGAGTTCGACGACCGCCAGTACACCAACTCGCACTACGGCCATCTCTGCCGCGCCCAGGTCCGACTCAACGGCGTTACCATCATTGATGAGCGCGATGGCGGCATGCGTAACGACATCCGCGACTTGCGCAACGACCCGACCAAGAAAGCCGAAGTGGCCAAGCTGCTCGCGGGCCGACAGGTGACCTATCCCGCCAAACTCGAGGCCGGCAAGTGGTACACGCTCGTTGTCGAAACCGTTGGGGACACCATGCGCGTCACACTCGATGGCAAGCCCGCTGCGTTTCTGAAGTCCTCCGGCATCGCTCACGCGACCAAGTCCAAGATTGAATTAGGCGTCGCCGGCAAAGACGGCTGGTTCGATGATATTAAGGTTTGGAACGCCGAACCGGCCAAGTGACGCTTCAAAAGATGTGAAGTGTGGCGGCGGAAATCCCGCCCGCCAGTCCCCGATCCTCCGCAACTCGGCGAATACCGCTGAGGCGGGTCGCCATATTTGAGGCTGCCCGCCATCGTTTTAGCCTTTCGGCTACCACTGTGTTTTCACGCATTTCAACCAAGGCGTCGGCGTGCCAAATAAAAAAATCATTCTCCCACTTGACGGCCTGTGAAGATTGCATTATGATATCACTGCGATAACAAAAATCGAAGATCACTATGAATATACAAAATACAAATCGTGAGAAAGTTGTGCGGCTAACGAGCGGTTGGTCCATGCTGCCCAAGGTCATCTTGATGTACCTCGGGTTCATCGGGCTTTTCATCGCTTCGCTGGTTATTGGAGACCGGAACTACGGGCATCCGGTCTGGTGGATGTTTATTACGGCCTTGCTACTGTTTCCAACCGGCCTGATCTGTACGTTTGGGTTCTTTTCGTTGCAGCCCAATGAGGCGCGGGTGTTGATCCTGTTTGGCGAGTATCGTGGGACGGTGCGGGAGAGTGGTTTTTACTGGGCCAATCCATTTTATTCCAACAGCCCCAAGTCTATGTGGACGGTGTCCAAGACCGGCATCAAAATGGATCCCAGCAGCATGTCCACAACCACCACCGGTGGGCTCAGCCGCTGCAAGATTTCGCTGCGCGCGCGCAATTTGAACGGGGACAAGCTCAAGGTGAACGACAAGCGGGGCAACCCGATTGAAATCGCCGCCGTGGTGGTGTGGCGGGTGCAGGACACCGCGCAGGCGTTTTTTGACGTGGACGATTATGAGAGTTACGTCCGCATTCAAAGCGAATCCGCGTTGCGTCATCTGGCGAGCCTGTACGCGTACGATCACGGTGAAGAGAATGAAATCACGCTGCGCAGTGGCGTGGAGGAAGTGTCGAAGGCGCTCTGCCTGGAACTGCACGAACGCTTGCAAAAGGCCGGCGTCGTGGTGGAGGAGGCGCGCTTGACGCATCTGGCGTACGCGCCGGAGATCGCCCAGGCGATGTTGCGGCGGCAACAGGCCGAGGCGGTGATTGCCGCGCGGCAGAAGATTGTGCATGGTGCGGTGAGCATGGTGTCCATGGCCCTCAAGGAATTGGCGGAGAAACAAGTGGTGCAACTGGATGACGATCGGAAAGCGGCGATGGTGAGCAACCTGATGGTTGTCCTGTGCGGGGAATCCGAGGTGCATCCGGTCATTAATGCCGGTTCGATTTATTCCTGACGCTGGCCTTTACCCCGAA
The DNA here is from genome assembly GCA_037139415.1 of Verrucomicrobiota bacterium. NCBI lineage: Bacteria > Pseudomonadati > Verrucomicrobiota > Verrucomicrobiota bacterium. Next base: position 3,907 of record JBAXGN010000159.1, read on the forward strand.
ACGCGATGGCGGAGCGGAAGTCATTTTTAATGCGGATTGATCCGGCGCTCTGGGCCGATTTGGAGGCCTGGGCGGCGGATGAATTGCGCAGCGTCAACGGCCAGATCGAATATGTGCTCCGGCAGGCGGTGCAGAAACGCAAGGGGCGGGTGACCCCGCCCCTTCAGAGCGAACCGCCGCGCATGGAACCACCCGCCAAGCAGCCTTGAGGCGGCTTATCCTCTGAGCCCCATCATTTTTTCGGCGGCGTCGGCCCGGTGACGCGTGCGATGGCCTGGGCGGGTGATCCGGAATAATAAGGATTTGTCGTCCTTGTATTTTTTCTTCGACGCTGGGGCGGTTCTTTAGCATGATGCGGCCATGATTCATGCAACGGCAGTGGTTCATGCGAAAGCGCAGTTACACCCGACGGTGGACGTCGGGCCATTCGCGGTGATTGATGAAGGCGTGGTGCTGGGGCCCGAGTGCATCGTCGGGCCGCATGTTCACCTGACTGGTCAAACGACCATTGGCGCGCGCAACCGGTTCCATACCGGTTGTGTCATTGGCGACGCGCCCCAGGATTTAAAGTATCATGGCGAGCCCACCCGCCTGCGCATTGGGGACGGCAACGTCTTTCGTGAAAATGTCACCGTGCATCGCTCCAATAAACTCACCGAGGATACCGTGGTGGGGTCCAATAACTTCCTGATGGCGGGCAGCCATGTGGGGCATAACGCCATTCTGGGAAACCACGTCATTCTGGCAAACGGGGTGCTGCTGGCGGGGCACGTCACAGTGGCCGACCGGGTGTTCATCTCCGGTAATTGCCTGGTACATCAATTTGTGCGGATTGGCACGCTGGCCTTGATGCAGGGCGGCAGCGCCATCAGCAAGGATTTGCCGCCTTTCACCATCGCACACAAGGTGAACGAGATATGTGGTTTGAATGTGGTGGGGATGCGTCGTGCCGGGTACAGTAGCGAGCAGCGATTGGAGGTAAAGAAGCTGTATCACGCCTTATTCCGGTCCGGACGGAACTTCCGCGAGGCAGTGGCCGATGCCCAGACGTTATTCATGAACGACGCGGCGCGGGTGATGTTGGATTTTGTAAGCAACGCGAAGCGCGGGGTGGTCATGGACGCGGGGTTTCATCCCGGTGCGGAGACCGAGGGAGAGTAGGAATGGTTGGGAGGACAAATCTATGGCGTTGTTAGAACCTCGGATCGCGTGTACGTTTTGGTTGTGTACTGTCGTTTGACATGGGTTTTCCGGGGCGCGCTGACTGCCTTATTGGCGGCAACGTTGAGCCATGCCGCCATCCCGTTGGTGAACGTGGATGCGCTGGGGGTGCGGCTTGCCAAGGGGTTTCGTATCAATGTTTATGCGGATGAACCGATGGTGCCGGACATCCACAGCCTGACAGTTGATCCCATGGGGCGGGTGGTGGTAAGCGGTCCCGGCTATATCAAGGTTTTGAACGATCCCCGCACCAATGGCGCTGCTGCCTCAGCCACCTTGGTTGCCTCTCCCAGCCATGCCGCCGAGGGTATGTGCTTCGATGGCGGCATTCTGTATGCCGTCGCGGATGGCGCGTTGCTCCGCTACTTCGCCGGGAATGCTGGTGATCCGCCGGACTTGGTGATTCCCCTGCGGGACGGCGAGTTTGGCGGGCACCAAGTGAGGCAGGGGCCGGATGGCAGTTTGTACGTTATGGCGGGACCGGCCACGGGCATTAATCGCCGTCATGCCAATACTTTGAATTCCCCGATTCATGAAGCGGAAGGTGGCGTGCTGTTGCGCCTGGCGCAGGGCGGGGGGGATTGCGAGATCATCGCGCAAGGTTTTCGTAATCCGCACGCGTTTGATTTCAACTGGTTGGGGGACATGTTTACGTGGGATGGCGACGCGGAGGCGGATGCCCGGCTACCATGGTATGAACCCTCGCGGCTGTATCAGGTGGGGTACGCCCAACACCATGGCTGGCGGATGGCGGGAGAGCAGCGCAGTTGGCGGCGGCCGGAGTATTATCCAGATACGGTGGTGTCCCTGAACGCTGTTGGTTCGGCGGTCCCCACCGGGGTCATCAACTATCGCCACTACCGATTTCCCACCTATTTTCATAATGGTCTGTTCCTGCTGGATTGGGCGCATGGACGGGTTTATTTTGGCGCACTTCAACCTCAGGGTTCCGGCTACACCGTCAAGTTGGAACTGTTCATGGAAACCATCGGCACGCATGCGTTTGCGCCCAGCGATATCGTGGTGGCACCGGATGGCGCATTACTCATTGCTTCGGGAGGACGCAAGACGCATGGCGCGATTTTTCGCATTCAGTATTACGGCAATGATGCCCAGGATCGCGAAGTTGAACATCTGATTTATACGGATGATCTCGGGTTGCGTGTGTTGATGGCCCCGCAACCGCAAACGGCCTGGAGTCGGGCCGCGTGGGTGCCGCTGGCCCGGCAATTGGGCGCGGATAGTTTCGGGCGGGTGCTGGTCAACGAGCAGGCGATGACCGCCGTGCGTGTGCGCGCGGTGGAGGTGTTGACCGAGGTGTTTGGTGGCATATCGGAGCGGGAAGCGCGGGCGGCCAGCCGCGCACTGGTGCCGGAAGTACGCGCGCGGGTCGCGTGGTCGCTGGGCCGCCAAGCGGGCCGCAGTGCGCCGGCACTCCTGCTGGCGCTGGCGCAGGATCACGAGCCCGCCGTGCGCCGTTGCGCCTTGGAATCGCTGGGTGACCGTTTTCTGGACTTTGATCCGTTCGCCCTGCTGCCTGCCATTGAGGCCAACCTGGCGCATCCCGACAAGCGTCTGCGTCTGGCGGCCGCCCACCTTGCTGCGCTGCTGCCGCCCGCCAGTTGGAATGATTTGGCCGCCGATTTGAAAAGCGCCAATTACGATGCGCGCCTGATGGGTGGGCTGGTGGAACTCTGGCGCACGCCCATGGCCACCGTACACACCAATGCCATTCAGACCGCGTTGGACATGTGGAAGACCTCTTCGGCGGAAGAGGTGCGGCTCGCGGCGGTGCGACTGATCAAGCTGGCGTTAGGCGATGCCAAACTGGAATCCCCTTCCGGTGAAGCATTTGCTGATTACGAGCCGGCGCTCTCGTTGCGGGGGCGCGAGGCCCTGGTGGCGCGCATTCGTCAGACGTTGCGCGAAGCATTTCCTTCCCGGGCCCATGATCTTGATCTGGAAATCTCCCGCTTGCTCGCGATGCTGGAAGAGGATGATCCGAAAACGATGGAGCGGGTGACCGCCATGCTGACGGTTGGCAGTTCGCCAGGTGACGATCTGCATTACCTGACGGTGTTGGCGCGCCTGCGCGGACCGCGTCCGGCGGAAATCACGTTGCGCACCGCCGCCGGGCTCACCGGACTGGGGCGCAAGATTACCGGCAGCCCCCGTCCGCCCGGCAATCAGTGGGAACAGCGCTTGACCGAAGTGGCCAGGCAATTGGGGCAACGCGATCCGTTATTGGGTGTGACGTTGCTGGCCCAGTCGGACTTTCCCACCGATGAGAACCTGCCGCTGCTGGTCTGTTTGACCGATCCGCAACAACAACGGGCGGCCGCTCTGTTTGCGGCGGCTTGGAAGCGCGGGGTTCGTTTTTCCTGGTCCGAACCCCTGGTGGAACTACTGGCTCTACTGCCTGCTTCGCAGGTGTTTCCCGCCTTCCGCCAACAAGCGGGTAACCCGCTGGTGCGCGAGGCCATTATTCTGCAACTCGCCGCACGGCCGGAGCTGGAAGATCGGGAGCGCTTTCTAGCGGGATTGGAATCCAGCCAATGGCAGGTCGTGGAATCCAGCGTGAATGCGTTGCTGAAATTGCCGATGGACGACAATTTCCAAAACTTGACGCCGGTGCTGCGGCTGTTGCAGCGGCTCTGCTACGAACCGCCGCGGGTGGCCTTGCGTGAGCGGGTGCAAAAACTGCTGCAATATCAAAGCGCCCAAACCATTCAAATCCGCGAGACCGGACCCGATGGCACCCGATTAAGAGCCACGTATCAACCCTGGCTGGACTGGTTTTCACGGACTTATCCCACGCTGTGGGACCGTGCCCGCAACAGCGAGGTAGAACAATGGGATCAATGGCTGGCCGTGTTCAAACGCACGGAATGGTTGAAGGGGAACGTCCTGGCTGGCGAAAAGGTGTTCACCCAACGCGGTTGCGCGGTCTGCCATTTGGGGAGCGGTTTTGTTGGCCCAAGCCTGATGGATGTGACCAACCGTTATTCGCGCGAGGATTTTTTCCGCAAAATCATATTCCCCAGCCGCGAGTTGAATGAGCAATACCGCATGCATGAGGTGCAAACCCGGCGGCATGGAAATTTCGAGGGCTTGGTGGTGTACGAATCCGCCGAATTGCTGCTCCTGCAAATCAACGCCACCTCGGCGGTCCGTTTGGATAAGACCGATATTGTTTCCAACGTTGTCAGCACCCGGTCTTTCATGCCACCCAACCTGTTGAAAGGACTCCCGCCGTGGGAGCTGGCCAACCTGTATTCGTTCTTCCAATAAGCGCCCTGTTCACTGATGACTGTTCACTGATGACTGTTCACTGATGACTGTTCACTGATGACTGGCCTTTTCTCCGACTTCGGCAACAGCCAAAGGCCCGCCAACACCAGCGCGAAACCAATCAAGGTGATGGTCCACGGCACGGGCGCGGAATCCTGGAAACCCATTTTCTCGGCCAGCGCTGGATGTCGGGCCAAGGTGACCGCCAACCCGTTGTTGAGCAGGTGGAGCAACATGCAGCAGAAAATCGAGCCGGTGCGAATCAGCACAAATCCCAGCAACAACCCCAACAGGAACGTGGGCAGCAGCCGGTAGATGGAGGCGTGCGCGAGCGCGAAGAGCAGTGAGGAAATCAGCAACGCCGGCCAGGTGCCGAACCGCCGCAATCCAGCGAAGACCAGACCGCGAAAGAATAATTCTTCGCAGATCGCCGGAGTTGCGGCCACCACCAGCCAGGCTGCCCACAGCGGCGAATTGGCGTCCTCCAAGAGCACCACCTTTTTCAACGCTTCCACCAATGAGTCTGGCGGGGGCAGCAGCCGGAAGGCGAGTCCCGCGATGATCGCCCATGCGGAGAGGCCAATCAAACCCGCGCCGGCCAGGCCCCGCAGGCTGGGTTTGCCCAAGGAAAATGTCGTTCGTTCTGGATACCGCATCCACCATGCCAGCAAGGCCACGGGCAATAAGTAGAAGCCGTATTCCGTCACCAGCACGGTCGTGACAATACCGGCCTTTTCCAGGAGCAGGCTACCATAAAACACGAGCACCAGGGTCGCCGCAAATAGCGTCAGACTCACGGAGGGGCCGGGCAACGCAGCACCGTCGCGGTTCCGGCGGAACAAGGAAGCCAGGGAACCGCGCCCGCCCAGCAGGATTTGTTCCTGTCCGAATACGCGGGCTGCCAACAAGATGGCCAGCGTGGCGTAGGTGAGTGAGGAGGCCAATGCCAGGAACATCACCTCGGGCTTGGCTTCCGCGAGGAATATGGCTTTGATCAGCAGGCTCAGGTTTACCAGTGGCACAAACGCGGTCCAGGCGTTGAGTTCCACGCCGGGCAGCAGCGTGGCCATCATGGGCATCAGCAGCAGGGAGAGCGTGGCACCGAGAAAATTCCCCGCGTCCTTCACGTCCCGCGCCAGCGTGGCTACGGCGAGAAAAAGGGCGCTAATCATAAAGGTCGCTGGCAACAGCATGATGAACGCCAGCAGGCAGGTCAGAGGGGACATGCCCGTCAAGTCTATCTGGCTCGAAACTCGCGACATGGTGGCTACCAAACTGACCAGGTTGGCCAGGGCGGCCAGCAGGCTGACCGTCCAGATGGCCAGGAATTTCCCGCCCACAATCTCCAAGCTGTGCACCGGCGCGCAGAGCAGGGTTTGCATCGTGGCGCGGTCCTTTTCCCCGGCGGTCAGGTCCAGTGCCGCTGTGAGCGATCCGGAGGCGGAGAGCATGATGAGCACAAACGGCAGCAGCGCCCCCAAGGCGCTGGCGGCCCGGCGCTTGGCGGGCGCGACATTAAACCAGCGGATGTCCACGCCGGTAATGAAGCCCTCCTTCAACCCGTGCGTGCGCTCGCGTTCCACCAGCAGGGCACGCCGGAAATCCCACAAGGCCTGGTTCAGACGGTCCGAGGCTTTTTGCGAAGTTGGCAACACGGAGTCATAATACACCGCCACTTTGCCCAATCCCTCGTCGGCCAGCGCTTCCTTGAAGCCCGGCCAGAGAATCAGTACCGCCTCCACTTTGCGCAAGGTCACGACCTCCCTCGCCGCCTGCAAGACCTCGTTTTCCACCGGGGCTTCCTTGACGGATCGTGCGGATTTGGCAACGCCTTTGACGGGCGCATTTGTTTCGTCGGAGGGGGGTGGCTGTAATTGGCCGGATTCGAGTCCGTTGCGAATGGCTTTTCGCGCCCCGATCCAGTGTTCAAAAATCACATTATTGGTGCCTTTGAGTTGTTTGATCTGCGCGTCGCTGAGAGTCCCCCACACGGCGATCCGGGATGCTTTTTCCTCCTGGCTGGCCGCTTGGACACTCTGGATTTTGCCCAGGCCGGTGATCATCAACGGATACAGCAGCATTGGCAGGAGGATCACCACCGCCAGCGTCAACCGGTCGCGCAACGCGTCCCGCAATTCCTTGCAAAAAATGGTCCAGAGAATGTGCGGGCGCATTATTTCAGGGCGTCAAGGTTTCGCGGGCGATGCGCCTGTCGAGGCGGCGTTGTGCGCGTGCCACAGGAAGGCATCGGTCAGGTTGGTGCAGCCGGAGTGCGCCAGGATTTCATCGAGCCGCCCTTGGTCCGCGATCCGGCCCTCGTGAATCAGGCAGATGCGGTCGCACAAATACTCCGCCTCGCCCATGATATGCGTGGAGAACAGGATTGCCCGTCCGGCCGCCCGCTGCCGACGGATGGCAGCAATGATAAATTGACCGCTGATGACATCCAGCGCGGAGGTGGGTTCGTCCAGAATCAGCACCTCGGGCTCGTGGAGAAAAGCCCGCGCGATGTTGGCACGTTGTTTTTGGCCGGAGGAAAGGGTGCGGCAGGGGCGGTCGGCAAACGCGGACATTTCAAGTTCTTCGCATACCTGAGCAATGCGTCGAGCCAGCCGAACTTCATCCAGCCCGTACAGGCGGCCAAAATATTCCAGCACCTCGCGCGGCGTTAATCGTTGGTAAAGCTGGGTGTCGCCGGAAAGGAAGCCCATGCGCTGTTTGGCCGCCAGCGGGTTGGACTGCAGGTCGCAACCTTGGACCAGCACCTGACCGGACGTGGGAGTGAGAATGCCGGCCAACATGCGCAAGGTGGTGGTTTTGCCCGCGCCGTTGGGTCCCAGCAAGCCCACCACCTCACCGTAGTTCACGCCAAAGCAAACGCCGTCCACCGCCGTGACGGTGTCAAAACGTTTGCTCAAATTGATGGCGCGCAAAGCTTCGGACATACCAGTTGTATCGCGCCTTCTTCATAGCACCAGATTACGCCCGGCGTCGAGACTGAATGCGGGAAAAGGTTTGTAAGGCACGCCAGCCAGTGGGGCAGATTTCCGCCTTTTCGGATCTGGTATTAACAGGAAACTGGCAAAGAATATGTCCACCTTGGTTATAAAGTGGAATAGCCACGGTCAGCTCCGGAGGGGGTGTCTTCACTTAAGATATTCCATGATCGTCGCTGGCTCCACCGCTTCCGGTAATAGGGCGTATAAGGCGGGCTGCCAGGGATCCACCGTCATGGTCCAATGATCGGTGCGTCCGAGGTAACGCCGGCTGGCGAGATCATAGACATGCGCCGGGGCTGCCAGGCGGACCGCCACCTCGGCAGGTTTTTCCAATGCCTCGTTGCCGCCGGTCTGCTTCAAATCTTCGCTCATGTGGTAATCAATATTGCGCTCGAAGGCAACCAGCCGGGCATTGCCCAGGCGGAAACGGTAAATCCGGGTGCGGCTTTCCATTGGCACGCGAATCTCCCGGGGCAGGGGAGCCAGTAGCTCCTCCAGCGCAATTGGCCAGACGAGATCGGGGGTGGGCGAAAGCCGGCTCAACGCATAGCCGGAAATATCGCCGTCCCAATGCCGTGCCTCGCCAGTGCGTGAATTACTGCTGAAGAAACCTTGATCGGAATTGGACATCTTCAAAGCCGGCAGTTTGAGGGCGGGTTGCGCGCGGAGTTTGCCGTGCTGATCAAAGGCACCGGGTGAACCGTCTGCAAAAATAAAACGGTCCAGGCTTTCACCCTGAGAAGCCGAGAATGCGTTGATGGCTTGGGCCTCGCGATCCGAGAGTGCCAGCGAGTCTGGCATGATGAAGGCGCGATAACCGTCGGCCAGCAGCCGGCCCCGCTCAACTTCCGCATACGAAACAAAGCGCGGGCTGAATCCCAAATCCTGGAACAGCTTGAGCCAGGCATTCCGCACCCGGGCCTGGCGATTATGCCGGGCCTCGTAACTGGAAAAACGGCGCAGCCAGGTGGAACCATCCACGGTGGATTCCAGCAGCCAATCCACCTGGATGCTGGCTTGCGAGTAGTGAATGGCGATGGGGTCATATTCGCGTTGCGCCCGCCGGAACAAAGCGGCCAGCGGCGAGGTCATTTCCTTGAGCACGGGCGCGAGCGCCCTGGCCTTGGGGGTGAGCGGCAAATCCGGCAGGTTCCAGGCCAGGCAATCCTCGCTCCACCAAACAATGCAGCCGGTGTCGCCTTGCAGCAGCAGGTGCCACAAGCGGCGACGGGCGGGCTTGGTCTCGTTTTCAAAGACGGTGGTCAGGATGGGTTTTCCCGGCAGAAACGAGGCGAAGATTTCCCTGGCATTCCCGACGTCATACGGCTCCACCCAATCGAGCGCCTGTGACAACCGCCACAAGTCATAACCGCCAAAGGCACTGGGCATTTGGGTGCCCTCGATGCCTACCGGAGTTCGAAGATCGATTGAATGTGCTGCGCCGCGTATCTGATCGAGCGCCCGCGCCAGGGAAATATCCATATAGGTGCGGAAATCGCACCAGGGCGCCAAATTCCAGCGCATGGGTTCGCGCCCTGCGGTGGCGACGTCAAACTTCAGGCGCTGCACCGCCTGCCAATCCGGCTGGCCGCGTGGCAACGCCATACCACTGGCCATGCGGTTCTTGATTTGGTCCGTGGTAAAAGGCTTCACCGCGTCCCAGGAGGAAAACTGGGTATCCCACTCTCGGTTCAAGGACCCCAAATCCGGGTATTGCGTCTTGAGCCATTCCCGGAACCGTTGCAAAGCCATCGGACTAAAATCGTAATCGAACGGGTTGGCGGAAATGGTTACGGATAATTCATCGCGGATGTCATAGAGCACCGGTTGGTTCTGGACATGCTGGCGCACGACCTGCTGCATTTCCCCGCACGCCCATTGTTGCCACGTGGGATCGTCCAGGCAGTAATCGCGAATCATCCCGGCTTCGTCGCGCGGGACTTTCCACGTCGTGACAAATTTATCCCAATCACGAACCTTGGAATTCCATTTGAGGCAAAGCCCGCGGTTGATGATATTCTCGACGTAATAGGGAAACCCATGGTTGGTCCAATTCCGGGCTTGGGCCGCGTCGTGATGCACCATGCCGGTGTTCACGCCGAGTTCGCGCAAGCGCTGCATGAGTAACGGAATGCGGGCCGGGTCTTTGAACGCGGCGTCTGCGGTCCAAAGAATGACGCGATAACCGTTGGTAGGTTCGCGAGCGGAGACGTCCGCGTTCGCGGACATAGCCAGCGCCAGGGTGAAAAGACCGCCAAGCAACGCATGTGCTTTCATGGCCGCCGACCTTAAACCATGCCCGTCAAAAATGAAATGAAATGATTCCAGGTGATGTTTCTTTTCTGCCGCTTTGGCGTTGTTTACCTCCCGCCATGCCAAACCCGCTGGGCCCCGACCACTTGTTCGTCAACCTCCCGGTCGGGGTGGGCAGTTTTTGCTAGAGTTTCGTCCCGCTGACTTTCGTCCACGGCGTAAAGGCACCCATTGCATGCTGCCGGATCTTGCGTTTCCACACCTTGTTCCCGCAAAGGGCGTAGAGCGTATCCTTGTCCTTGCCGCCAATCGCCACGCCGGTCACGCGGCTGCGGTCGGGCACGGGCAGGATGACCTGCGTCGGGCCGTCGTCAGCGCTGATCTGGACGCCGCTGCGCGTGGCGATGAATTGGCGGCCTTCCAGCGAGTAGCACACGCATTCCGCCCCGGCATCGTCGTCCCAGTCGGCCACATAGAGATGGAAGAAGCGTTCCTTGTTGATGAGTGTGCCCTCGGCGTTGATCTGATAGCTGTACACCCACTTGGAATGACCCTCGGCAACGGACAGCAGCCATTGATCGGGCCGATACGCCATGCCCGTGGCGAACTTAATGCCGCTATCCACCTGCGTCTTCTTGCCGTCCTTGATCAACCACATCGTGCCGGGCGAGTTGGGCTTGTCTCCGTTCGCCGTGACGTAAAGGCTGCCATCCGGACGGGCGAGAATGGAGTGTCCTGGGATGCCGTCCAGGACCACGCTGCCTTTGCCCGCGGTGTCGTAGCGCATGAGTTGGCCGGACTTTTCTGAGATGGTGAAAAGCGTGCCGTCCGCGCCGACGGTGACACAGTGGGCTTGGGCGGCGTCTTCGACAAAGACGCTGATTTTGTCATCCAGCCCGATACGGTGGATCTTATTGTTCGAGGTATCGGCAAAGAACACCTCGCCATTGGCGTTGCCAGCCGGGCCGCGGGTGCTTTTGAAACCCTCGGCCACAGGCTGCCAGTCTTCGCCAGGGATCAGGATTTCCTGGGCGCGCGGCGCGCTCGGGCCTGCTTTCACGCGCTCGGGCCAGTTCTTCCACAGGTACGCCATGGCTTCCTGCCAATGCTCGCCATAGCCCGCGACATGGCGCCCATCAATGATGCGGAATTGGTAGTCATAGCCTGAGAACTTCAGCGCCTTGTCCATTTCCTGGTCGAGCAGAAACCAGTCGCCCGCGCAATTTTCCATGTCGTGGGTGGCGGTCGTCAGATATGCGCGAATGGGCCGGGCCTCGAATTTGCGAACCATGGTGGGGAATTCATGCCCGCCGCGGAATGCCACCCAGCTTCCGCTCGCCGCATACACGCGGCTGAAGGCCTCCGGACGATGCCAGGCGGCGGTGAACGCCGCGATGCCGCCGCTGCTTCCGCCGACCATGCAACGGTCGTTGCCATCGGTAGAGAGCTTCAAATTGAACTCCTTGGCCACCTGCGGCAGCAATTCCTCGATGAGGAAGCGCACCTTGTTGTCGCTCACCCCGTCGTACTCAAAGTCGCGATTACGCCGCCCGAGGGTCCCCTTCACTGGCGAAGGCACCTCGCCTGGCCGGACGAATACGCCGATGGTCACAGGCATCTCCCGGGTGGCTATCGCCGTCTCCAGCAGTGTTTTTTCCCGCGGGTTATACCCATCGGTTTTGAGGTACACGCACGCCGGCTTGGAGCCATCATACTGCGCCGGGATGAAGACGGTGACGTCGCGCACGGTACCGGGAAAAATCGCGCTCTGGGTGAAGGTGAACTGCTTCGTCACGCCGGGCAGCACGTCCTCCGGCTTGATCACTGGCGGCTCGTATTTCGTGCCGGCAGCCTCATTCGCCGACGGGGGGACGGCGCTGCCCGCGAGCGGTTTGATCATCCATTGGAGGTGTGGGTCATTGCCGGTGTTCGTCCATAAATCAATCTGTGCCCCGGGGGTCTGCTTGCCGCCGAAATCATCCAGGCCCATGCCGGGGGCATGTTTCGGGGTTAGTGTGTAACTGCCGTTCTCGTGTTTCGTCAGCGTCCACCGTTGCCAGGGCTGGCCACTTTCCTGTTCGAGCACGATGGCGGAGCCGTTCTTCGTTCCGCCCTTTTGCACCGCGATCACCAGCGCTGAACTGGCGGCTGGATGAATCGTCACCCACTGGCCATCCTGGGGGGTAATCACCCACTTCTGGTTGGGGCTCCCGGCCGGTTTGCCGATGGTTACCACCGTCCCTTCGGCAGGCGTTGCTCCGCCAGTTTCCAGCACCATCGCCGGCGCACTGACCGGCACGATGGCATAAGCGCCCCAATCCTCGGCCAGGCAGTGACCGGTCCCCGCGCTGGCCATGAGCGCTGCGATGAAGCCAATGACCCGGTGAAATCCAAAATGTCCAAGTTCATGAATATTCATTATTTGGGCATGTTTACGTTCTTCGCCCGGAAAAGTCCAAGCTTTTCCGGCACTTCAGCCATCTGCGGGTGCATCTGTGCTCCTGTGGGCAGTGAGCTTGGCGCTAGGATAAACCTAGTACAAAACCAGTACGGATTTTGGGTTTTAGGGACACTGGAAAATTTTTTTTTAAAAACTGCAAAACCATGACAAGAATATTTTCTGGCAATACAATTATCTGGGTATGCACTTGATTCCCTTCACCACAATCGGTAGTGTTTTCCCTGCATGTCCGATTACCCGCGAACGGCGGTGGAATTGCGTGACTGGTTTCCAGAGCGTTGTAGGGGGCAGCCCCAACCGTCACCACCAACCGAAACCCGCTGAAGTTGTCCCGCCCGCCGTGCGCATCGAAGTCACGGCCAGACGACAGCAGACGCCTGGAATCTTTGTCGCGCCACGACCCACCCCGCAAAACCCGGGAGCCACGTTGCCCATCAAAAAAGTCTTCGCACCACTGCCAGACATTCCCGCCCATATCAGACAACCCAAATTGATTGGCTTTAAAGCTCCCTACCGGCGAAGTGTATTCATATTCATCCACCTTTAACGATGGATCATAATTCCCCGCCCCCTTCGGCGGCGGCCATTGCGTCCCCCATGGATAGACGCCTTTGAGTTCCGTGCTCTCGTCTTTAGGCGTGCCGTTCCCTTCTTTAACCGCTATTTGAGATTTGCAATCTGGAATCTGCAATTCGCTATCGGTTATCGGTTATCGGTTATTTGTCCCATCCGTCCACTAACTCCCATTCGTCCCATCTCTCTCCAATCGAGTTAGGCTTTCGAGCCGTTTTGGGGCCAGCAAAACGACCGCATAGAACGGATGCTTGACAGCATCTAATGAAGTTAGTTATCTTTACTGATATGGGTCTCGGACAAAAGCAAGGTGGTTGGATCAGCCTGTTGACCAAGGAATGGAAGGATCCTTGGTTTTTGGGTGGACTTTTATTTGTTATTCTTGGGGCAGGCGGGTTTTACGATTGTGTTTGCCCTTCACTTGAACTGGAGTTCATCAAACAAAGCAACTTCGAGACTAAATTTTTTATAACTACGCATGACCTAGAGTTTGCGCTTGACCTCGAGGTAGCGCAGGCGCTCTTCAACGAAGTTGAAACCACCAAAGAAAACTACGACAAATCTCCCGAAACCATGGGGTCTGCATTGATACTGACTACCTTCAGAATTGAAGATCGCCTCAACTCCTTTCCAGGGCTTCGTTCCACCTCCTTCGCTAAGAACATGGAGAGCGTTATTGGGTTGAAACCCAGCGATGGGCAATTGAAGGCGAGGCAATGTCGCCACAAATTAGATGAATTATCCACAGAAATAGCCACAACCATCGCGAACCTCACCCATGAACGTATAGACAGATTGAAGGCACTACAAACCAGTCTGGAGATACTACGCAGAGAGCAATCGGTTGCCATAAACTATCGGCTTTGGCAGATGGGCCTGGGGAGCCTGATAGGCGGAGGAATCCTTCTTTACGGACTGGCCATTCTGAGAACTTCATATCGAAATCGAACCAAGAATTGCAGAACGTATCTGCTAACATAAACGATACAAACATATTCCGGTGAATGGCCGTGGAGAGGTTCCCGAGAGTCTAATCGCAAGAAAACACCCTTCCTTGCAATATCGTTCCGGATGTCGTTTGTCCAGTTCCAAAAAAATGTTTGACCGCGTTTTAACGTATGCTAAAGTGCGCACATATTCTATGAGTATAATGCTTAAAACCGCGTCGGTCAAACCGGCGAAAACGGCAGCCAAAGCCCGCTACATACTGATAGGAATTTGCTTTTTGGCACATTGGATGCGTTCACTTGTCGCGTTGCGGTAAGTTTCGGTCAGCACCACGCCCATAGGACTGGCATTGGAGTGGTACGCTCTCCAATGCACCCGTTGCCCCCGCCGGGTCTTATCGGACCATCGCGGGGTAGCGAGTCAGGCTGCCTCTCAGCGAAATCAATCTGTTTTACGGACAAGCACGATCAAGGTGTACATCACGGCTAATACGACGCCAACCCCAAGCCCGACGATGCCGGCGATGAACAACTCGAACCCCCTGACAGCCCCAACGATCAGACCCAGCACCAAACCGCCGAGCACGAGCACGGCGGGCATTACGCCGGTTGTACGCGCCCAGACACCCTTGGCCGGTTTGGGTGCCGGTGGTTGCCAGTTTGGATGAAGCTCCTTCAACTGTCCGACAAGAACGACCGCCGCGGTAATAAAAACAACCGCCGATCCCGACAAAAACCAGAAAACCCAGTGCGCGGCATGATGTTCCCAAGCTTGCAAGATAGCCAACGCGGCGAATAGCCCGATCGCGCCGAAGCGGTTTTCCAGGCGGTCGATGGCTTCAGGTTCAAGCTGCCAACTCCCTTTCAAGATCCGGGACGAGTCGGCAAGCGTGAAGTGGGTGACAAGCCCATACACCAGTATGGCCCCCATCAGCCCGATCTCCTCCATTTGCGCTTTCGGGACATGCTTATGTGCCAGCTCGTAAGCCAGAGTGGCTAAGCCACCCAAATTGGCTGCAAAATAGAGGCTCGCTAAGCCGCGGACAATGCTGCTGGATTTGGAAGAGGCCATTTTTTGTCTTCAGGTTGCGGTGATGTTCATACAGGCGGAATGATGCTACTTGATAATACGAAGTACGCAATCGCATTGTTGCGTCACTGCCCTTGTTCCACATAAAACTAACTGATAGGAATTTGCTTTTGGACACATTTGATGCCTTCGCTTGTCGCGTTCCGGTAAGGAAGCATTACTTTTGGCTCGCCATCATATTTACACTCAGTTTGTGCTCATGCGCGGGAATCTACGCCGATGTAGATACTGGGCAAGCACGCATTTTCAACGGGTTGAATTCGGTTTTTGCTACGGCAGCAGCAACCGGGTATTCACGGAGAACCCATTCGGATAGACTTTATCCGCCGGATTCGCCAGCGCCTGCCAATGCGCC
>JBAXGN010000160.1 GCA_037139415.1 Verrucomicrobiota bacterium
CAAAACAACAAAAACAAAACAAAAAAACATTTACACAATTATATTTACAAAACCCTCGGGGGCAGGGGAAAACGGCTCAGGGGGCGGCGAATTTCCCCGCGGCAGGCGGCACCGCTTTGGATTTCAACCGGTATTCCGAAATCCGAAATGGGCTGGTTTTCACCCATGACATCCGAGTAATCCGCAGTAAACAAACCGGGGAATAAACCACCGATAAACCACCGATAAACACCGATGGACACAGATAAGACCATACATCGGTCCGGTATTCCACAATCCGAATTCCGCAATTATGGCCCCACCACCACCCGAAACCCGCTGAAGCTGCCCCGACCGTCGGGCGTAACGTCGTAACGGTAAGACGACAGCAGAAACCTGGAAACATAGTCGTCCCACGACCCGCCCCGCAATCCCCGGTATTTCTGATCGGTATCATGCCAATCCTCGCACCACTGCCACACATTCCCGCCCATATCGTACAACCCAAATTGATTGGTTCCAAAACTCCCCACCGGCGAGGTGTACTCAAAATCATCCACCTGCAACGATTGCGCATAATTCCCCACCCCTTTCGGCGGCGGCCATTGCGTTCCCCACGGATAGACACCTTGGAGTTTGCCGCGTTTATCACTGGGCGTACCGTTTCCTTCTTTATCCCCGATGCCTACCGCATAACTCCACTCCGCATCCGTGGGCAGCCGATATTCCTGCCCGGCTCCCAACTTCCCATCCCCTTGCTCCTTCTTGGTCAGCCACGCGCAAAATGCCTTGGCGTCGTCCCAACTTACCATCACCGCTGGATGATCCAGCCCTTGCGGAAATGAAGGTTTCTCCCAACTCTGCCCCGTCGCGCTCGCAAACACCGCGTAATCCTGCACCCGCACATCCCAGATGCCAAACAATACCTTCGTTCCCGGCACCGGAACAAATGGCATACCGATGCTATTGGTCCAAGGGTGCTCTTTGGTGGCTGTCGCAACCTTTGATAAAGGCGGGGATTTAACTTCCTGCGTCGTGGTCGGCTCAGAACTCTGCGGGACGTTTGTCGGGACAACCAAACTGGCGATGGTGGTTGATTGAGTCGCCGACGCCACCACCAACCGAAACCCGTTGTCGCGGTCCAAATAGCCGGGCGTACGGTCGACACGGTAAGACGACAGTAGATACAAGGAATCATCGCCGCTCCACGCCCCGCCCCGCAACACCCGGAATTTCTGGTCCGCATCATACCAATCCTCGCACCACTGCCAGACATTCCCTCCCATATCACACAGCCCGTATTGATTGGCTGGAAAACTCCCTACGGATGCGGTATATTGGTAGCTGTCCACCTCAAGTGATTGACTGTAATTCCCCGCCCCCTTCGGCGGCGGCCACTGCGTTCCCCAAGGATAGACATCGCTAAGCTTCATATCTTTGTCCTTGGGCGTGCCATTCCCTTCTTTATCCCCAATCCCCACCGCATAGCTCCACTCCGCGTCCGTTGGCAACCAATACTCCTGCCACGCCGCCAATTTCCCCTCTCCTTGTTCCTTCTTGGTCAGCCACGCGCAAAACGCCTTGGCATCGGCCCAACTCACATTCACCACTGGATGCGTGCCAGCTTGGGCAAATCCGGGATTCCTCCACGCTTCATCCACTCCGGGATTCGCCTCGGCATATTGCTGGTAATCCTGCACCCGCACGTCCCAGATGCCAAACAACACCTTCGTCCCCGCCACCGGCGCAAACGCCATCCCCAAACTATTCGTCCACCGCTCGCCCAACTTGTTGCCCCGGGTCAACCTCATCGCCTCCCTGCTCAAGCGATGGCTGTTGGGCACGCACCAAGGAGCCGTCCGTCCGGCACACTTGGACTATTACTTGGACGAGTTCACCTTTCGCTTCAACCGGCGCACTTCGGGTTCGCGCGGTCTGCTCTTCTACCGCCTGCTGCAACAAGCAGTCGCCTTGCCACCCGTGACCGGCAAGGAACTGGTCGGTGGCCGATCACTCACGAAGTTCCCATCCACAACAGATGGGGGTTAGGGAAATAAAGTGCATACCCAGATTCCGCATTCCGAATTCAAGGGTTCGGCATTCCGCAATTTATGACCCTGCCTTGGCTGGCCCTGCTTCACCGGGTGCGGACATTGGCTTCGGCGACCAGTTTGAGCATGTAGGCGCGCTCATTGGTGGCGGTGACGTTCCAATCTTTGTTCTGCGCGGGTAAATCAAAGACCCAGAGCGCAGCCAATGGCACCCCCGCCGTCTGAAGGTCGCCCAACAACGCGCCAAAGGTTTGCCGTTCCGCTTCCGGGCCGAGTTCCTTGCTGGCACCGAATTCGCCGACGAATAATGGCTTACGGGTTTGCTGGCTGGCAGCCATCATGGCGCGCAGCACGTCGAGCTGGCTGGCAGGGTGTTCCTTGGAGAAACGCTTGTCCTTGGAAGGATAAACGTGAACGCAGAGGGTGGAGATGGGATCGGGGTTGTCCCGGGCCAGGACTTGCATGAATTGTTCGCGGGTATCCGTGGTCCAGCTTTTTTCGGCGGTGTTGTGCCAAGCGCCCGGACGCGGCTCGGAGTTGCCGCTGATAATGAGGCGATACGTGTCGAATTTGCGCACCGTCTTGGCGAATTCCTGCAAGGCGGTGACCATCATGGCGGCGGAAAGCAGATCGGCCTCGGTGCCCTGGGGTACGCCCAGACGGGGCATGGCTTTATGCTTCTCCAATAGTTGTTTGGCGTTGGGCAAATCCACGTCCAACGAGAATTCATTGGCAAATTCCCAGCCCCAGATCGCGGGGGAAAGGCGGTAGCGCGTCACCACTTCCTCGGTATAGCGGCGCATGAGTTGGTGGGTCTGGCTGGCCGGATCGCCCCAGGCGCGGTGCGGTTCGCCGGCGAGTTCGCATAAGGTGCCCACGCGCCAGAAAAGCGAGGGGATCAGGCCCACGTGGTTTTCCTCAGCCGTCCGCACCACGTCATCCAGCAGCTTGAAGTACAACGCCCGGTTGGTCTGGTACAATTGCCAATCGGACGGCCAGAAGCCGCACGCGGCAAATCGTGCGAAGGGGATTTTATGCTGGCCCAGAACGGCAAACCCCTCGCGATAGGTGGTATTGGTGGGTTGCAGGACGGTGCGCAGGAAGGCGCTGAAATAATTCACACCCACACCGCGATACGGCTGGCCGTCCTTCGACAGCACACCCTGTTCCACCGTCAAACCGGGGCGCGCTTCGGCGGCGCTCAGCGCTGACATGGACACGCAGAGGGCGACCAAGGCGACCAGGAGAGGAACCCAAACTATTTCGGAATTCGGATTGCGGATTGCGGAATTGTCCGTCTCCTGACCTCGACGGCTACGCGGTGAGGATGTTACAATTGGGTCATGAGAAATGCGATTGAGTCGCAATGTGCAATTCATGCGGGCATTTATAACGTGGCCACGGGAATGTGCCAAGCGCGTTTGTACCCTGGCGCGACGAGACCTGCGAACGAGCATAGGATTGACACACCCATGCCCGAACGGTTTTACTCGGCGCCATGTTGTTGACGGATACACAGGATTTGATCATTGAACTGATGCCGGGATTTAAACCCCGACCGCAGATCACCCATGTGATTTTTGACTTTGACGGCACGCTCTCGCTGATTCGGGAGGGCTGGCCGGAAGTAATGGTGCCGATGTTTGTAGAGATGACGCCCCGGCGGGCGGGCGAAACCGAGGCCGAGTTGCGTCAGATGCTCTATGACGACATCATGCGTTTGAACGGCAAACAAACGATTTACCAAATGATCCAGTTGGCGGAACGAATCAAGGAGCGGGGCGGCGTTCCGCGGGAACCGCTCTGGTACAAGCATGAGTATCTGCGCCGGCTGGAAGAACGCATTCGCCAGCGGGTGGATGGCCTGGCCAGCCGCGCGATCACGCCGGATCAATTCCTGCTGCATGGGTCGCGCGCGTTGCTGGAGCAATTGGTTCAGCGTGGACTGAAGCTGTATCTCGCCAGCGGCACGGACGAGATGTTTGTGTTGCGCGAGTCCAAACTGCTGGATGTGGATCGCTATTTCGGCCCCCACATCTACGGTGCCCTGGATAATTACCAGAGTTTCTCCAAGAAGATGGTCATCGAGCGCATTCTGCGCGAAAATAATATCCCCGGCGAACGATTATTGGCGTTTGGCGATGGCTATGTGGAAATCGAAAACACCAAGGAAGTCGGCGGATTGGCAGTGGCGGTGGCCAGCGATGAAGCGCATAACGGCGCGGGCAATATTGACCAATGGAAACGCACGCGTTTGACGGGCGTGGGGGCCGATGTGGTGATCCCGGATTATCGCAACCCGCAAGCGCTGTTGAAAACGCTGCTGGGACAATAAACCGAGAGTCCCCTGCCCCGTAGACGAGGACGAAGTCGAAGGTCCCACTCGACTTTACGCTGCCCGCATGTTTAAGCTCGCCCCATGACAAACATTTATCGCAGTGGCATAGCCGCGTTGGCCTTGATGGCGGGTGCGGGCGTATTAGCGGCAGACTTTCCCGAAGCGGTGCTCCCCGCCGGTGTGGGCGTGAATATTCATTTCACCAAAGGGCGCGAGAAGGACCTGGATCTGATCGCGGCGGCAGGGTTCAAGTTCATCCGCATGGATTTTTCCTGGGCCGGCACCGAGCGCAAACGGGGCGAGTACGATTGGTCCGCGTATGACGAATTGACCGCCAACCTGGAAAAGCGCGGGATGCGCGGCATTTATATTTTCGACTACTCGAATGGGTTGTACGAGGAGGCCATTTCGGTACGGGATAGCCACACGGGCAAGGACCACAAGGACACCGCCTCGCCCCAGCATCCGGAAAGCGTCGCGGCCTTTGCCCGCTGGGCTGCCGCCGCCGCCAAACATTTTCAAGGCCGCCGCATTGTCTGGGAAATCTGGAACGAGCCCAATATCTCATTCTGGAAACCCAAACCGGACGTGACCCAATACGCTGCCCTGGCGCTCGCCACCGCCAAAGCCGTCCGCCAGGCTGATCCGAATGCCACCATCATCGCTCCGGGTTCTTCCGAATTCCCATGGAACTTCCTGGAAGGCATGTTCAAGGTTGGGCTGTTGGAATATCTGGACGCCGTGAGCGTGCATCCCTACCGCAACTACAGTAAATCACCCGAGACGGCCGCGGAGGATTATGCGCGCTTGCGCGGCTTGATCGCGCGTTACCTGCCCGCTGGCAAAACGCCCGTGCCCGTCATCAGCGGCGAATGGGGTTACGCCAGCCACGACAAAGGCGTGTCACTGGATACCCAGGCTGCGTTCATTGTGCGGCAACAACTCGCCAACCTGTATCAGCGCGTGCCCATTTCCATCTGGTACGATTGGAAAAATGACGGTCTCGACCCCGCCTATAACGAGCACAACTTCGGCACCGTATCAAATAATCTACATCCCAAGCCGGCCTACCTCGCGGTGCGCGCCATGACCCAGGAACTCACCGGCTATCGCATCGCCCGGCGGCTGAACCTCACCAATCAGGCGGATTACGTTCTGTTGCTCGTCAATGCCAAGGGCGATCAGAAACTCGCCGCGTGGACCATGGGAGCGGAGCATACCGTGCCCCTGGAGACCGGGCTGGATTCGACCGGCAATTTCAGCGCGCATACCTGGGACGGCCAGGTGCTGCCCGTCCGCCTGCAAGGCCGGCACCTGCAACTCGCGTTAGGCCCCCTGCCCCAATATGTCACACTCCAGGCGCCAAGCCCCCTGCTGATGTCCGGCGCTTCGTGGCAGATCGTGGAACCCGTCCCAAGCCTGATCGAGGCCGGCGCGGCAGACGCCCTGCGTGTGACGGTGCGCATTCGCAATCCGCATGGCAGCCGCCCGCTGCAAGCCAGGGTAGTGCTTGAAGGCAATGGCATCCAGAGCGCACCGCTCAAGCCAACTGTGCTGCCGCCCAATGCGTCCGCCAACCTCACCGCCACAGCCACCGTGCTCCAGCGTTCGCCGGCCAAATTGCCTGTGAGCGTGGTCGTTTACCTGGTGGAAGACGGTGCGGCCACCGGTTCCACCGGAACTCGTCGCTGGGAAGAAGAACGCGAATTCACCATAACCAATCCGCTGGATTTCATTCTCGCCCCGACGGAACGTGGCATGAGGCTCTCCGTGAGCAACCCCACGCGCGGCAACTTCCAAGGGACGGTGCGCCTCGGCCAGGTCAACCAACCGCTGACGATTTCCGCCGCCAATCCCGAGCCGGCCATCTTCCTGTCGTTCCCAGCCACTGGAGAATTCGATGCCGCTGCCGGGCAAGTACTCGACACGCAAGGCCGCGTGATTGCCGAATTACCCTCTCAAAAATTCAAGCCGCTGACCATCGCCGCGTTCCAGGCCAAACTGGATGGCGATGCAAAGATCGGCGGGCAATCCAGCATTACCCTCCAGGACGCGCCCGGTGCTGGCGAACGTCCCGGCGCAAAAGCCTTTCAACTGAACTATCGCTTCGAGGAAGGCTGGCGCTTTGTACGCTGTGCGCCACAGGAACCTAAAAAGGTCGCCCTTCCCGGACGTCCCTCGGCGCTCGGCCTGTGGGTTTATGGAGACAACTCCGGCGCAGGCTTGCGACTACGCGTGGCCGACAGCACCGGCCAAACGTTCCAACCGGGCGGCCCCAACCTGGACTGGACCGGCTGGCGTTGGGTAACCTTTGACCTAAGCGACTTCAAGCACGCCGGCTACTGGGGCGGTGCAAACAACGGCATACCGCAAGGCGAACTGCAACTGGATTGTCCGTTGTTACTCGACCCCACCCGCCGCAAGATGGCTGGGAAAATCTATTTTGCGCTACCGACAGTGATTTACAATAAATGAAGAACTCGGTAAAAGCACTGGTACCGCGATCGGCCAATGGATTTTCCCGTCCGGGAATAACCATGGACTGGAGCTTTCACAAAACTACCCCGAATGCTGCATGGGCGAGGTCGCACGCTCGCGGTTGAACATCAATGAAGCGTGGCCTTTTATACGGTCTGAACACCACACTGGTTGCCACGCTGTGGTGGGCAGCGACCACGTTCCCGCCGGCAAGTCAGGCGACCGTTTCCCAAGCGTCCCATATTGGGCTCACCAACGTCATTGAAACGAACGGCAACTTCACCCTGTCCCCAGGGCCAAAGGTGGAAGGGGTGGTGTTTCTGCAAGGCGGACGGTGGAAAGACGCCACCGTCCAGACGTTCAATGACATTCCGTGGGTGGACGCGGCATCGGTGCGGGTTTCGTGGGCGGAGTTCGAGCGGCAGGATCAGGTATTCAACTGGGAACCATTCGACCGCATGTTGACCGAGGTGAAAAAATACAACGCGGCACATCCGGGGGCGCATCGCACGCTCCAGATTCGCACGATGGGGGGACGCCATTGCCCCAAATGGTTTGAGTCGGCGGGAGTCCGCTACTACGACACCACGCGTCCGGAGCCTGGCAATTGGCAAACGCCGCTCCACGCACCCATGCCGTTCGATAATCCGGAGTTTCTCAAACAGTTGCGCCAGATGTACCGGGCGATGTATGAGCGGTACCAGGATGAACCGCTGGTGACGGTGTATCATGGCACCTGGTCGGCAGGCCCTTGGGATGAGATTTTTCATCCGCGAATGACGTCGCCGCTGCCGCCCGGATACACGCAGGAGAAATTCATCCAAGGCATGATTGAACAGGCCGACGTGCTGATTGAGGAATTTTGCCTGAAAGGAAAAGTCGCGGAACTGCCCTACACCGGGGAGTATCCCACCACCCGGGTCATTGACTTTCTTGGACCATTGACGCGCCACATCACCGCGCGGTTAGGCAAACGCAGCCCGTACTTCTACGCCCAATCCAATGGTTGGGGGCTGAAGCAGCCAGAGAACCGGCCCACGATTGCATGGGATCATGAGCGCGATCTGCGCGCGGCGCTTGGGCATCTGAATCTGGGTTTGCAGGCGCTCGGCAGCAACGCGGGCGGCAAGTGGGTGCCACAAGGCGATTGGCTTGGCTTGATCCAACTGGCCCAGGAATTTGAGGTGGCGTACACGGAAATCTATGAGCCGGATTTCCTCCCGTTGGATGTGCCGCACCACATTGTCGAGGCTTTTACGCAGCCGCCCGGACAAACCGCAGGTGGGCCGAAAGAGTTTGTGGGATTTCGCCCCTGGCTGCAACAACGGCAGCGGGTTCTGTATGAGCGGGAAGGGATCGTCCGGACGGTCTTTCGCCATCCGAATGGAACGAAGAAGATCGCGAGGATCAGAATGGCTGCGGACGTGCCCACCGCCTGTTCGGTGAAGTGCCGGGTGCGAATGCGCACCGCCGACGGTGGCTGGACAGCATGGTTTGATACAGCACTGGCCGATCAATTACCGGTGGGAGATGAAGTTGAGATTGAAGCGACGTTGCACACAGATGACGGTTCTTACACGCCCGCGCTTCGAGAGTTACAGCCGGTTTGGATGCCCTAGAATATTGCAATCATATGAAACGAATCACCGGCAAGAGTATCAATTATATATTCCTCACCTGCGCAGTGTTCGCGATGCAAGCTGACGCGGCCAGCACTGGGCCCGGCGTTCCCGTCAGCCTCATCAATTATTCTCCCCTGCCGGTGCATGCCACGGCGGTGGCGCTGGAGGAGGCGCTGTTGTGCCAGAAACTTGGAGTGCCAGCCGGTACTCCGCTGCACGTCCGCCGGGTGGATCAGGCGCAAACCATCCCGATGACCCGGGGCACGGAAGATGGCCGCGCCGTCCTGCGTATTTACGTCTCCCTGCCGGCCACGTCACGGCTCGATCTGGTGGCGGAGCGGGCGGAACGGTGGACGGAGGCGCAGTTGGCGGAGGCGAAACCGGAAGGCATGAAGAACGGTGTTCTCCGATTTGCCCTCGGCAAGAAAGGCTGGAACCTCGGATTCGAGTCCGGGAAGGCAACCGTGATCGAAGACGGCGCGCTGGATTTCTGGATTGATAACCAGAACCGCGGCCGGATCATGAACATCAGCCCCAAGGATCTTTGGCTGGTTCAATATGCCGATTCGGTCCAGGAAAAGTGCGACGCGGCGGTCACACCGGACGGTCAACCCGCCATCCGAATCGTCCGGCGGCTGGGTGGTTTCGCCAAAGACATGACGGTCGTTGAAACGTTCGAGTTGGTGCCGGGTCTGCCGCTCCTGATCTGCCGGGTGCGCTGGCAAAATGACAGCGATAAACCGCTATGGGTGGCGTACGCCGGCAGCGGCGATGGCGTCAAGGGCCGCTGGAGCAAGGAACTGATGGTGGGGCCGTTGCTGGAACGCAAGAAATCCCCCATCCAGGCGGACATCAATGGCGGCGAAACCCGCCCGGCCTGGATTGGCCAACTCTGCCGTATCAGCATGGAATCGCCAGCCACTGGCTGCGGGGTCGGCATGTCCACGCTGCTGCCCACGCCCGGCAAGGTCGGCCAAGGCTCCATGATCTGGGGCTGCGGCGCCTCCGGTTTCCAGTGTAATTTCATTGATCCGGTGCAAGGTCAGTTTCCGTTCCTGGTCAAGCCGCACGAGGCGCTCGACAACGGCTTTGTATTTCTCATTGAGCAAACCGGAGTGAGCGTGTTCCGCCAGACGGTGGATCTTTGGCAGGCCCTGCAAAAAGGCAAGCTGCCACGGCTGTCGCCCCCATGCGCGGTATTTGTGGGTGGCGAGGCGATTCATCCCCAGACCGTGACTGGTTTGGGCGGCGACGCCAACACGCTGCGCCTGCTGCAAACCAATGGCGCGGTGCGCCAAGCCGCGCTACGGATGGATTTTAACAAATACTTCCAGGGACACCTGACTGTCGCAGCCGGTTCCCCATCGGACGCCATGGAAATTTCCGCGCTGCCCATGTCTGGCTCCAAAAAGCCCGTCACGCTGTTCAAGGCTGGCAAGCCGGGAGAATACGACTTTGATCTGAACCAACCCATGGGCAAGCCCGACGAGCTGCCGTTTATCCTGGCCATCACCGCATCCGGCACAGCGCGTGTCACGAAACTAGCGATTACAGAGGTACTGCCGGTTTCGCCCCAACTGATTTCACCGATGCCGGACGCGTCCTTTACCGACATCGCCACCATGTTCCGCTGGGCGCCAATCCCCATGGTGGTGGATTTCGATTTGCAATGGTCGCAATCGCCAGGCTTTGCGCCAGCCACCGGGGTGCGCATTTCAGACAGTCGCGACACGCCATGGTATCTGCCACCGGCCGATACGCTGCCGAAGCCGGGCCGGTGGTACTGGCGAATGCGCGGCGTCAAAGGCAATCTGGCGGGTGCGTGGTCCGAGACACGCAGTTTCACTGTCAACCGGGATTATGCGCCCCAGCCCCTGAAACGGACGCTGACCGCCAACTCGCCGCTATTCACGATCGAGGCATCGAAGGTCACCGATTACGCCAACTTTCAGACCGACATCCCGGCGGATATTGCGCCGTTCACCGCTGTTATTGTTGAGTGTTTTGTCAGCAAGAATCTCAACATTGCGGACGGGATGCGCGGCGTGGAGAAACTGCCGTGCGGCTTCCTGATTCGCAGCCATCCGCCGACCTGGCTCAGCCTGGCTGACCTGGAATGGGTTTGCCAGCATATGCCGAACTTTCTCGGCATCCAAGGGGGCGAGACCTTGAGCGGGTTATCGGACGAGGCGCGCGGCAAGGGCAAAGAGACGGGCGACGCGGACTACTACCGCCGCATGACGCGGATATGCGCCAAGTACGGCAGGTTTTACCACGAAGCCGATGGCACGTACAAAGACGACAAATGGCAGGACCTAATGGACAAGCAGGGCGCATTCGTGCGCGAGTTCGGCCCCTGGCTGGTCTTCTCGCAAAAGAACAACATCATCCGGCGCCAGTTCTACTCGCAAAGTTGCGCCATGGGTTTGTGGCTGGGGGGCGTTTCCCATCAGCACGGCGCGTGGGAGGACGGCGGGTTCTACTGGCAGAACGCCGGTTTCAACGGGCTCGGTGTTTGCGCGGGTGAGCGGACAGGCGTGCTGAAAACCATGCCGCGCATTTTCTGGACTTTGAACTTCGTCATGGGCATCAGTCGCGGCTGCGGCATTTACAGCCTGGACGGTCAGACGCTGATGTTCAGCCCGAAGGAGGCCGAACGCTGGGGCCAGTGGCCTCCCGCCATCTGGGACACCACCGGCAAAACCACCGACACGTTCAAGCGGTTTGTCGTTCCGCTCATTCGCGGCACGATCAAGCATCAGTTGATCCCCACCAAGGAGCAGGTGCTGCAAAAGGTGAAGCTCGCGGTCTATAATGACATCAAAGGCGGTGGCGATGGCAAAGCCTGGCCGCACTATGTGGAGTACGGCCCGCTCTACGCAGCCACCTACGGGTTTCGCAAGATGGGCAACATTGACGGCCAGCTCTGGGAGTTCTTCCCGAACACCGGCCGCTATTACTATATCCCGGTGTTGCCGCAGGGGAAGGTTTCGCTCGGGGCGAATGTGCAGAGCCTGCCCGTCTCGCAACTTCAGGAGGTCGCGCAAGTGAAACGCGTATTCGACGCCGCGTACCCGGCGTCATACAAGGGGGACGCGCTGGTGTGCCGCATTGGCGACACGGTGACGGTGCAAAATACGCGCGAGAACGAGGACGTGACCGAATCATACTCACTGCCGTTAAACACCGGTTCGTTCACCAAGCTCGCGGGCAAAGTCGGACCGCACGCCTATCTGGTCGGCAAAATCGAGGACCAGGGGCGCCGGTTGTGGTTGCAGGCAAACACGGAATATCCCGAACGCGACACCGAGGTGACGATTGGCTGCACACGCAAGCTGGAGTGGCAAATCGAGCCCGCCACGGCGGCCAAGGAAGCGCGCTGGGATGAGAAGACCGGGACAATTACACTGCGACTGTCGCACCAGCAAGGCGCAGTGGAAGTGACGCTCCGTTAACAGCGCCGCCAGCCTGCTCATTCAGGACTCTGATCCGTCCGTTTACACCGACCAGCCAAGCTGCTTGCGTTTACGCCACAAATCCTGCGGTTTAAAAATGCCCGCCGGGGTGATGATGCCAGTGATGAGGTCCGGCGGGGTCACGTCGAAGCCCGGATTGCGAGCGGAACTGGTCGGGTTGGCGACACGGACGTAGGCGCGTCCACCGCGGGGCGTTTGCCGCAACGCCCCGCGCACCATCATCTGCCTCACCATGCCCCATGCGCCCAGCACTTCGTCCTCGCCCCGTTCTTCAATCGGAATATCGAAGCCGGATTTCATGTTCCAATCAATCGTGGAGAGTGGAATGGCCACGTAGAATGGAATGCGATGGCGTTTAGCCAGCACAGCTTTGGTGTAGGTGCCAATCTTGTTGGCCACTTCTCCCGTGCGGCCCAGGGTGCGGTCGCTGCCCACGATGACCAAATCAATCTCGCCCCGCTGCATCAGGTGTCCGGCGGCGTTGTCCGCGATGACCTGATGCGAAACGCCTTGTTGCGCCAATTCCCACGCGGTCAGGGAAGCGCCCTGCGAGCGGGGCCGGGTTTCATCGCAGAAGACGTGAAATTTGCGTCCTTGCGCCTGGGCGGCATAGATGGGCGCGGTGGCCGAGCCCACGTCCACAAAGGCGAGCCAACCGGCATTGCAATGCGTCAGAATCCGCATGCCGTTTTTGATCAGTTTGGCGCCGTGTTTGCCGATGGCCTCGCAGTGCGCCTCATCTTCGCGGGCAAACTCTTCCGCGGCGAGCAAAGCCAGGGTTTGTTGTCCCACTACCGTTTGTCCGGCCGCCATGGATCGACGCACTTGGACCATGGCGTTCACCGGATCTACTGCGGTGGGACGCGCTTCCTGGATGGTTTGAAAGACCTGCTCGACGTGGGCTGCAAAGCGCGCCATATCCCGGCCCCGAAAGGCACGCACGCCCTGCGCCAGCCCATAGGCCGCAGTGGCGCCAATCGCGCCCGCGCCGCGCACCACCATGTCTCGGATCGCCCGAGCCGTGGCGCGATAATCCGGGATGGCGACGATTTTGAATTCATGCGGCAGCAGGCGTTGCTCAATCAGCATGACTGCGTTTTGGGAGGCGTTAAAGGTAACCGTGCGTTGGTGGCGGGTTTTCCCCTGGATGGTAACATTCATACACTATTAAAACTTGATTTCTTCATTCATGGAGCCGCATTGCGGGCAGCGGGAGCGATCCACGTCATCGTCATCGGTATAGACGTAGGCGCATTTGCGACAGCGAAAGATATGATCCGCACTCGGCGTGGGCGCAAAACGGCGACGCCGGCGTTCGCTGTAAAATACCAGCCAAGCCAGTCCTCCCAGCCAGAGCACCAGATATAGGATGATTAACGTTTCAGCCGGCATGGTCAGGGAATGGGTTTGACGTTCGCCTGATTGGTTGGAGCCACCGTAAGCCATTGAAAGACCACCCGGCCAAATTGCAATGGTCGCGCATCCGCGAGGCCGGACACGAACAGTGTTTCCGGCGTTGCGTCAAACCGCAGTTGACGCGTCAATTCAAGCGCGGTGGCATCCGCGGTTTTCAATCCGCTCTCAGCCACCAGCACCGCATTGGCAACGTGCCCTTCCGCACTCACCCCAACGAGTACCACGCTGGACTTGAGCACCTCCGAGTTTGGCCAGGAAGGTAACTGCGGTTGCGTCAGTAAGCGGCGTGCCGTCCATTCGCTCGTCAGATGCAGTCGGGAGCAGTTGGGCAGCAGTTCCATTTCGGATTCCGCAGTGATCTCGGTCAAGGCCGGCGTGGTTTTCTCCACCTCGTCGTGGCGGCGCCCGGCCTGCTGTTGCACATAGGCGACGAACTGACTGCCCAAGGGCTCAGGGTTCAAGGTCAGCCAATAGGCTCCCGCCGTCCATTCATAAAAGACATGCGCTTGCTCTGACACTTGCAGCCAGGCTTGCCGCGAAAAACCATGTCGGTTGGCGAGCGCGAATAAAACCGGGTAGTCGGGCGCGTCCGAAATTGGCGGCGTCATGGCACCGGGCCGGGGCAGCACCATGTGAAAGGGGCGCGATGTCATTGGATTAGTGCTGATGCGCTCTCCAAGCACCAAAGCCAGCGTAAGATGCACCCCAAACACCACGAGCACCGCCATGATAAAAATGCGCTGTGACCATCCGGAACTTGGCCTGGGCGGGTTCATGGTTCAGTTGCCGACTCGAACAACGGCGGGCGGGCCGCCAGGATAACCTGCGTGATGCCAACCAAGCGTGCCACGGAACCCACCCGCGTGATCGTCTCATAACTGACCGTGCGATCCGCCAGCACGATCAGCGAGGGCGTGCGTGCCATTTGCCGCATCGCCTCCGCCAGCCGCTCGCGCAATTGCCCATCCGTAACCACCTGGCTTTGAAAGTACACTTCCCCCGCCAGATTGATGACCACGGAGATCGTTGGATTCGTGGCCACGATCAGACTGTCCGTCACGGGCAACTCCACTTTGCTGCCAGGCATATCCACCAGCAATTTAAGCTCGCGTGCCACCTCGACAATCCGCCGGGCCGCCTCCTGATTGGTCAGGGCGGGATTTACTTGCAGCACCAACAATTTTAATCCATTGGTCTTCACCTCGCCACGCAGGCGATTTTCAAACAGATCGAACGTGCGAAATTCCTCCGCTTTAAAACGGAAGGTGGCATCCGGCTGAAGCTGGACACTCGCCATTTGATTGGCATTCAGCCGCAGACCGGCCTCCGCAAGGTCGAGCGGCAAGCCCGGAATATAAACAATGGCGGTATTGAACGTTAAAAAGACCAAAAACCAAAGAAACACCGCCGCGAACGGTCCGGCTTGGAATTCGCCTTTAAAAATTTTGGTTTTGCGCGGAAACTTGATCATGGAGTGCGCGAGTTCTCGGTCAACGCGTTCAGCACCTCAGCGGCGGCTTTTTCCATATCGAGCACGATGGAATCCACCCGGCGGACGAGATAATTATACGCGGCGTAATTGATGATGGCCACCGCCAAGCCCATGGCGGTGGTGCATAGGCCACCATAAAGGTGACGCGCGAAATCGTAGGGATGAATGGCCATCCCCTGGCGTTGCATCACGCCAAACATACCCAACATCGCGAGCACCGTGCCCAGCAAGCCCAAAAGCGGCGCAATCTGAGCGGCGGTCGCCAGAATGCTGAGTTTTTCCTCCAAACGGGGTACCTCCACCGCGCCGGTTTCCGCCAGCACCGCCTGAATGCGCGTGCGTCCGGTATCGCGATTCAAGATGGCCACCTTCACCATGCGTGCCACCGGACCAGGGGTGGCGTCACAGATGGAAATTGCTTCCACGATATTGTCGCGTTTTAACACATTACGCACGCCGCTCAAGAACTCAGTGCAATTGATCTGCTCGCGATGATAGATCAACACCCGCTCCAAAAACACGACGAACGACACCGCTCCCACCAGCATCAACAACCAGACCAAGGGCCCGCCAGAGACTAAAAATGTCGGCAACATGTGAGTGTTATAAGCGGTTCAAATCGGAATTTCAAAACAAAAACCCCTCCCGGTTTGTACCGGAAGGGGTTTGGAATTTTCAAGCACCAATCGCTTAGAACTTGTAGATGACGTTCAGGGCGAAATAGGCGTTGTAGGCTGCACCGTTACCGAACGGACCAGGATGCAGGTTGGTCAGGTCGCGATCATAGCGGGCTTCGAACCGGGTAATGGCGTTGGCCCAGAGGGAATAGTCCAACGTGCCGGTCACACCCAGCAACGCGTTGTCTTTTTCACTCGTCGTCGCAGGCACCACGTACCAAGTGCTCTCCGTCCCCTTGGCATATTCAACACGCACATTAAACTTCAACTTTTCAGTCGGCTTGATGCTCGTATAAGCACCAACGGCCATGGCATGTTTGCCACTGCCATATTGCCCGCTGATCTTGCCGTCCCAGCGATAATCGAATGCCGCACCGAAAGTCAGAGCTTCCAGCGGAGTATTCAGTGTCGCACCGGCATAGACCCAAGTCGTATCCGTAGAGCCACCAGCCAAACCGTCAACAATGCCGGCATACAATTTGGAACCTTTCAAGAACCCGAAGCTTTCCGGCGCGGTCAGTTCGATCGCGGCCATGTAGGTCTTCTCGGTATCTTGCACATTGGCGTTACCCAAACGCACCGGGCGGGCATTGACACCGGCGGCGGCCGTATTGGCCACTCCACCTTTGATGGTCAACGCGTCAGCGACTTTATAGCTCGCCAACAAACCCGTGTGCTCAGTCGGTTCAATATTCCAACCATAAGAACGGCTGTAGTGGGGGTTATCGCAACTATCAAAGGATTCATAACCCACCACGGTATCAAACACGCCAAGTTTGAGGTCCAACCCATTACCCACCGGGGCGCGCAATGCCACATACGCCTGTTTGATGGCATAGTCGGTTGTCGCGTTTCCGTTGGCCGAGGGGTTCCAGCCGACTGCATCGGGGCCAAACAGCAATTCGCCTTTATATCCCGCAGCCCATTCTTTTTCATCCAACGGCTTCTCGATGGCGAGTTTTACCACGTTCAGGTTGAAACCATCCGCCTTGTTTTGGGTAACCGCGTTACCAGCACCTTGCCCGATCAATCCAGGCGTGCTCCAACTGGCCGCCGTCTGATTACCCGGCCGCCATACAGCGGACGTATCCACGTACCCACTGATAATGGTGGATGATACCGCGCCCAATATCGGGCTCAGCTTTTCTTCGGCTTTGACTACTGATGCCAGACTGACCACGCCGACTGCGGCCAGACCAAGCGTCCATTTATTATACTTCATCATCGTTCCTCCGATTTTCGTTTTATGTTTTACTGCGTTTAATGCGTTGCATTGTGAGCAAATCCAGTCTGCTCAGCACACCAAACGGTGCATTTCGATGGAAACTAGGGGCCAAATGCACGTTTGACAACTAAAATTTACAGAAATTTTTCACAATGTACACCTTGGCTAATTTTCCGGCAGACTACACTACCTATTGTGAAAGCCCTGCAAGTATCCACAAGGGATGGTATTTCAGACCAAATTAAATGCGTGATGGCACATAAAAAAGTCGAGTCAGACCACAAAATATCGGTGCTACAATGACCGCATTTCAATCAAACGATCTCCAGACGAATCCACCAAGGGGGGCACTTCCCACAATCCTGAGATATGGTATTCGGCTGCCCCCTTGCCGTTGCGCACTAATTGAACGGCTTGCAGTCCGGCTCCACGCGCTCCCTCTACGTCCTCGATGTAATGGTCGCCAATGTGGAGAATCTGCTCCGGCGGTATGCGCAGTTTTCGAACCACTTCCTCGAATACAACCGGCGACGGCTTGTGGAAGGCAACCTCAGAGGAGGGAATGATTGTTTCAAAGTACCCGGCCAGCCCCAAACGTTTCAGCAATGGGCGCAACCGGTCATCCCAATTGGAAACCACGGCCATGGGAATCCCCTTTCCCGCCAGTTCATCCAATACCGGCAACACGTCCGGGTGTATCCGCCAGACATCCGGTTCGCCAAAACGGTGAAACACCGCCGGAAAAAATTCACCAGGCAGATCAGCACTCCGGGCGCCAAAAGTACGTCGTACCAGTTCAAACCAATTCGCCCGCGAATAGTCAAAATCCACCTTATGCTTCCAGACTTCAAGGAACTGGCGATCCAGCCATTCCGCATCCAGATCCTTCAAGCCAAAATCCGCCGCTACAGTGGCGTATATTTCCCCCACTGCGGTGCTGGTGCCAATCAACGTGCCGCCGACATCAAACGAGACGGCACGAACATGTTTAACCGGGCGCATGCGTAAGGCACTAAGCTGTCACATTAGAATTAAAACGTCAACTCAGAGGAATATATTTTATGGCAGCGCCCAGGGCGTTTGGCTGGCAGTCAAAACAAGCCGACAGGCATAGGGAAAAAGAAATCGCTAGACAGCAGGCCCCGAAAATGTTGGAATAGGCTTGTGAAGAAGCATAGCGAGGTCGGCAGCACGTCCAAAGCGGAGCGCTTGGACGCCATCGAAGTCACCGTGGCACATTCCGCGTCGGATTGGCGTCAGGCCAAGGCGGCGCTGGGACGAGAGCACGGGTTGGGGGCGGGGCGGGAAGCTGGCGACCGGCTCTGTCAGCTGGTGCGACAGGACGGGCGCTTGGTGGCGGTGCTGGTGTGGTGTGCGGCGGCCTGGCATTTGAAGGCGCGGGATGAAACGGTGGGCTGGGATGCGGTGACGCGTTCCAAGCGGTTGAAGCTCGTGGTTCAACTGCGGCGTTTTTTGGTGTTGGAAGCGACGCGGCGACCGAACTTGGCCAGCCAGTGCCTGGGGGCGGGGATGCGTGAATTAGTCAGCCAGTGGGAAAGCCAACACGGGTATCGGCCACTGCTGGCCGAAAGCTTTAGCGATCCGGAGAGTCATGCGGGCACCGTGTACAAGGCGACCAATTGGGTGCAAGCCGGGCTGACCAAAGGCTACTCCCAGGATCACACCGACTTTTACGTCCCGAATGGGCGACCCAAGAAGCTCTGGCTTAAAGAACTGGCCCCCAAAGCGTGCGTGTTGATGTGCGCGCGGGAATTGCCGCAAGCCTGCCAGGGAGCCGAGGGCGAGGGGGGCGGCGCGCGCAGCCCGCTCAAAGTCAGCCAACTCAGGAGCCTGCGGGATGCCTTTCGGGAAGTGCCCGACCCGCGCAGCGCCACGAGTCGACGTCACCCGCTGGCCGCCATGCTTGGGTTGATCGCGCTGGGATTGCTCATGGGAGCGCGCGACGTGCTCGACATCTGGCGGAAAGTAGCCTGCCTCACCCAGAGCCAGCGGGAAGCCTTGGGCTTAGCTGTGCGGGACAAGCAAAGTGGGCGGCTCACGATGCCGGGTTATGACGCGCTCAACGACCTGCTTGGGGCGATGGATCCCGCCGCCTATGCCCGGGCGCTCACGGTTTTCTTGCAAACGCATGCCGGGTTGCTACCCCGCAGCCTCGCCCTAGCCCCAGTTTACGAGTTATTTGAAGGGTGCCTCGGAAGTTATTGTTAACC
>JBAXGN010000161.1 GCA_037139415.1 Verrucomicrobiota bacterium
CGCCAGCAATATCATCATCGGCGATGCCGCCAATTCCCAGTACCTGCGTTTGGCGGCGATGACCAATAACGTCAACCTTGCCCCGGCCACCATCCTCTCCTTTAACGGTGCGAGCGGCAAGTTTCCGCGCCTTGAAATTCTGAGCAATACCGTCGTCAATGTGGGTGGCTTGCAGGACACCAATGGCTTTGGTGTGATTGAGCAGGCGTATTTCAGCACGGACCTCATCACCAACGTCACGGCCCGCCTGATCGTCAGCAACACCTATAACTTCAGCTACAATGGCTACATTCGGGAACGCGATCCCGGCGCTACGGCAGCCACGAATACTATCCTGACCCTGATCAAGGATGGCCCGGCGACGCAAACGTTGGCCAGTGCCAGTGCCAAACTCCAGTACACCGGCGGCACGCTGATTACCAACGGTACCTTGCAGATGGGCGCGGCGTATGCGCTGCCGAATGGCGCGGCGACCGCCCAGGGTGGTGGCGTTGGCGCCAATTGCGGTTTGGTCGTTATTAACACGAACGCCATCCTCGATTTGGCAAACAATAGCGTCCATGTCAACGGCTTGATGGGTTACGGCATCGTGAATAACACGGTGGCGGGCACGCCGACCCTGTTCGTTGGCACCAACAACATGACTAGCGGCCCGTTGTACGGCCAGATCCGCAACACTGCCGGCAGCCTGAATCTTACCAAGGTCGGCACCGGCGTCTTCACGGTCGGTGGCACCAATACCTATACCGGTAATACCTTGGTTTCGGGCGGAACCTTGTCCCTGACTGGCAATGGCTATATCACCAACAGCCCGATCATTACCGTGAATAGCGGCTGCTTCATTGACGGCAGTACCGCCATCGGTGGTTGGCTCGTTGCCTCGAACCAGACCTTCAATGACTTCGGTACGGTGACCGGGTCCGTCACGTTCGCCAGTGGTTCCATCTTCAATCTCGGCAACCCCGGCACGGTCTTTGCGGCCTACATCACGGGTGGCATCGGTGCCCCTGGGTCCAGTGCATTGTCCGGCAGCCTGACCTTGGGTGGCGGGACGGTTGCCATGGATATTGGGAACGACCCGAGCTTTTACAGCAATGACGTGATTGTCGTTTCTGGTCGTCTCAATTTGACTGGCACGACGCGTTTCAATTTCACGTTCATCAATGGCGCGCCGCAGTATGGTGTGCCTTATACGCTTATCCGTTATTTCGGGCGCTTGACTGGGGCGGCCGCGAATCTGTCCGCCAACCTGCCCGGCGCGACGTTCGATACCTCCAATCCGGGGCTCGTGAATGTTACCTTCACTGCCCCCAGTTCTGCCAATACTCTGACGTGGCTGGGCGATGGCACTCTGAACGCATGGGATACCGCGTCGCTGAACTGGACCAACATCATCTCTGGGACTGTCAAACAGGCTTTTAGCCAAGGCGATGCCATCACCTTCGATGACAACGGTTCCCTGACTCCTTACGTCAACTTGACTTCGGCGTTGCTGCCCGGTTCGGTCACCGTGTCGAACAGCGGCAACTACTTCCTTGGCGGGAACGGCAGCCTCAGTGGCCCGAGCGGCTTGACCAAGGGCGGCACCGGCATCCTGACGATCAGCAATCTCAATGGCTACACCGGCACCACGCTGATTACCAACGGCATCGTGCGACCCGCCAGGACGCTTTCCGGTAGCGCCACGGCACTTGGATCGGTGTACGCACCGATCATTGTCACCAACAACGGCACGTTGGATGTCTATCAAGTGGATTTGGGCGGCAAACCGCTCACGGTCTCGGGTACCGGCTACAACGGCATGGGGGCGATTGATAACAGCCTCAACGGCAACGCTGGCAATTATAGTCTCAAGACATTCATCCTTGCCGGCGACACCACCTTTGGTGCCAGTGGTGGTGCCAGCGCACGCTAT
Organism: Verrucomicrobiota bacterium; assembly: GCA_037139415.1. NCBI lineage: Bacteria > Pseudomonadati > Verrucomicrobiota > Verrucomicrobiota bacterium. The sequence continues at coordinate 1,916 of JBAXGN010000161.1, forward strand.
GACGTGCGTAGCGGATCATTGACCTGCCTGAACGGCCAGCCGTTCAATATCACCAAGATTGGACCAGGCTTATTCATCTGGACTTCTGCGACCATTGATACCAATCTGGCCAACATCACGGTGCTGGGAGGATTCTTCGGCACAGAACAGAATGTCGGCCTCGGTAATACGGCCAGCAACCTGTTCATGGGGGCGGGTACTACGTTCCGGTTTTACAACAGCACCGCATTTACCAAAAATATCTGGGTGACCAACGGCACCACCTTCAACTTGGCCAACGGCACCAGCATCACGCCCAGTCCCATTGTCCTGGCTACGGCGGGCACGAACCTGATCAACGGCGGTAATACCTTGAATTCCAGCGGGCCGATCAGTGGACCGGGCAGTCTGGTTTTGAACGGCGGCACGGTAATCCTCTCCGGCACCAATACCTATACCGGTGGCGCGCTGGTCATGTCTGGTATCTGGGACGGCACCACCTACGGGCTGACCGGGAACATCACCAATAACGCGGTTGTCGCGGTGGATCAGACGTTGTTTGACGGCACCTTGAACGCCACGCTTTATGGCGCTGGTTTCCTGTGGAAAACCAACGCGGGAACGGTCTATGTCATGGATGCCAACCTGTTGAAAAATGCCACTGGCACCAATGTTTTGGCTGGCGGTATGTGGGCGGTAGGCGTGGATAACGCGTTCGCTTCCAGCATGATTTATATCCGCGGTAACGGCGCGGGCATCCGTTCGGCGGATACCACCCCGCATACTATCACGAATAACATCTGGTTGGATAACGGTTTGGGCACCAGTTACACCTTTGGTTCCACGAACCTCACCAATAACGGTCTTCTCACCTTCACGGGGCCAGGAACCAACGCCAATGGCAATACCGCCAAAACCCTGATCATCAATTCCGATGTCGTCATTAATCAGAGCATGACGGGTGGAACAAGTCCGCTGGCCAAAACGGGACCCGGTACGCTCACCTTGGGCGGCACCAACTCCATTACGGCGTTGACCAATAATCAGGGCATCGTGCGCGTGAGTGCAACGGGCGTGTTCACCAATACCGTCGCCAATATGGTGATAGCCCCCGGCGCGCAACTCGACGTGGCCGCCATCACTGGTTATACCAACAAGTCCGGCAGCACACTTATCGCGGGCAGCACCGCTGGAAACACGTTTGGTCCGGACATCAAAGGGAACTTGGTTAGCACCGGGGCGGTGAACATCGCCGGGACCGCAGTTCCCGCCACCTTGGGTATCAATGGCAACCTGACTTTGGGTGGCGGCACCATCGCCTTTGATTTGGGCACCGGTGGCAATGACCTCATCACCAATAGCGGCGTGCTCACCCTCAACGGCACCACGACCCTGCAGTTGACCCCGCTGGGTGCGTTGACCAATGGCGTCTATAGGCTCATCACTGCCAGCAGTATTTCGGGCACCGGCTTGACACTTTCCGGCACCAACAATCTGCGCGAAACCTTCGTGCTCGCTATTGTCGGCGGCGTGGTGCAAGTGACCGTCAGTGGCGTTCCCTCGGGAGCCATCACGTGGAAGGGTACTGTCAACACCAACTGGGATGTGAATGCCACGGCGAACTGGCTGAACGGTGGGATCGCCACCGCCTTTACCAACGCCGACTCCGTGTTGTTCGACGCCACGGCCATTCTGACGAACATTGTGACCCCGGTCACGGTGCTGCCGAGTTTGGTGACCATTGACAACACTTATAGCAACTTCCTCTTCTCCGGCGTGGGCAAGATCAGTGGCAGCGCCAGTATTGTGAAGTTCGGGCCGGGGCTCACCACTATGAATTTGACGAACGACTTTATTGGCAACGTCGTCATCAATAACGGTATCTACCGGGCGGGCAGCGCGGGTGCGCTGGGCAGCACCACAGCGGGTGCCGTTTATCTGACCAACGGTAGCGGTACGCTCGATATCAATAACTTCATTTTCGGCACCCGGCAGGCTTATATCGCTGGCGCTGGTTACACCAACGGCGGTGCGCTCAGTCAGTTCATCGCGGGCGGTGCCCAAGGTGCCTTCCGCTATCTCACGCTGACGGCCCCCGCCACCATCGGGAATTTTGTATCCTCCGGCGTGCTTCGTTGGGAAATCGGCCGCACGGCCCCCAACCTGCTCAGCAGCGGTGGCCAGAACTATAAGCTGACCAAGATTGGCACCAATGAAATTCATTTTGTTGCACTGACAATTGACCCTGGCTTTGGCGACATTGATGTGCTGCAAGGCGACCTCTGGCTCGAAACCACGACCACTCCCACGTTGGGTGATCCGACCAAGACGCTCACGGTGTTTGGACCCACTGGTCGCTTGGCCTTGTATCAGATCGGCAATCTCAGCAAGAACCTGGTGCTGACCAATGGTGGCATCCTCTATAACAACAACACCGCCGCCAATATCAGCGCGCCGATCACGCTGCTGGGCTCCGGCATTGTGGATACCGGTGGTGCCACTCTTACCGAAAGTAACATCATCAGTGGGGCGGGCGTCCTTGTGAAGAACGGGGCCAACTCCCTTATCCTGCTGAATACCAATACCTACACCGGCGGCACCCTCGTCAATGGGGGCGGTACGTTGCAATTGGGTAATGGTGTTCAGGGCGGGGTAGTGCTTGGCCCGATCACCAACAACGGCACGGTGTACCTCTGGCCGTTGCCGGGTCCAACGATGGTTTTCCCGAACACCGTTACGGGCACTGGCGGCATTACCAAGGACGGCACCAATGCGCTGAATCTCGACGGCAATCTCCTCTGCACCGGTAACTTCGCGATTCAAAATGGCTTGGTGACGCTCACCGGCACCAGCGGCAACCAGATCGCCGATACCGCACAAGTGACGGTCAATAACGGTGGTATTTTGGACCTGTACGGCAATAGCGAGACCATCCGCGCGTTGGCGGGTGGCACGGCCAATTTGACCATGGTGACCAATTCGCAGTCAGCCCAAAATGTGGTGCTCACCCTTCTCAACCCGAATGGTGCGCAAACCTTCAGTGGCAGCATTGGCGGCAATATCACGGTGGTCAGCAAGGATAGCCAAAGCAAAAACAACTTTGTTCAGGCTCTCTCGGCGGGTAATACCTACTATGGCAAGACCATCATTGATAACGGCCAAATCCGCATCAATAACGACTCTTCGTTGGGCGCGGTGCCGCTCTCCTTCCAAGCGGACAACGTCACCATCAAGAACGGCGGCGTGTTGCAAAACAACAACGCCTATGTCTATCTCCATCCGAATCGCGGTATCTATCTTGCGGGTGGCGACGCGGTCCTTGCTGGTTATGCTGGCTTTGATTGGGAAATCCAAGGTGTCATTTCCGGCCCGGGCCGACTGTTGAAATATGACAGTTCGCGCGTGATCCTGGCGGCGGCGAATACCTTTACGGGGGATACCACCTCCACGAATACCAGTGGCGTCGTTCAGGGAGGGTTCAAACTAGCCCATCCGCTCGCGTTGCAATACAGCACGTTCGATGCGTCTGGTCTCGGATCCGGCCCGCTGGATCTCGGCGATCTCGATGTCGTTTTGGGCGGTTTGAAAGGTGCCGGGAGTCCGATTCAGGGCTTCAACGGGGCGGTGCAGGTGGGTAACAATAACCAGAGCACCTTCTTTGGTGGCAACCTTACGGGTACTGGTCAATTCATCAAGATTGGCGCTGGTCGCCTGGTGCTGACCGGGAATATTGGCCACGCGGGCGGCACCGTGGTGAACAGCGGTGCGTTGGTCGTCAACGGATTGCTCTCCGGCACGGGAGCGGTCACCGTGAATGCGGGCGGCATCCTTGGCGGTTACGGCAGCATCGCCGGCCCGGTCACTGCCGGTGCCGGTGGCACGATTGATCCGGGATCATCGGTGGGCACCTTGACCATCAGCAACAGTCTCACGGCAAATAATGCCAGCTTCCTCTTTGAACTCGGCGGGGCCACCACGCCCGGCAGCGGCGTGAATGACTTGGTGGATGTGAAGGGCGACCTCAACCTGAGCGGCTTGAACGCGGTGCGCTTCCTGTTCCTGAATGGCTCGCCGGCGACCTCCGGTTACTATACGATCATCAAGTATTCCGGCGCGCTGGTCGGAAGTGCTGCCAATTTGGAAGGACTCTCCCGTTACGGCGTGGTCTTCGATACCACCACGCAGACCAACGAAGTGCGCGTCACCTTCACCGGTTCCAGTTCCAATCTCACTTGGCTGGGTGATGGGGTGGCCAATATCTGGAACGTCAATGGCGCGCAAAACTGGACCAACGGGGTCAGCAAGGATGTGTTCCTCGATGGTGATAATGTCACCTTTGACAATTCCGGTTCCAACAATGTGGCCGTGAACATCGCGTCGCTGGTGACGCCCAACACCTTGACGGTGAATGCGGATCAAAACTATGAGTTCGCCGGGGCCGGCAAAATTGCCAGCGCCTCCGGATTGCTGAAATTGGGCTTGGGTACGCTGAAGCTCAGTAACACGAATGGCGGTCTCGGAACCATCACGGTGGGTGGCGGTACGCTGGCCGTCAGTGTGGATGATAACTTGGGGGCGATTCCGATCAATGCGCTCGCGCCGTCCCTCATCCTGACGAATGGCGGCTCGTTAATGGCGCTGAATACGCTGACGATTGCCTCCAATCGCAGCATCGCGTTGGGGTTGGCGAACGCCACCGATGCCGGTGCCATTGCCGTGGCCACGGGCAGCACGTTGACCTATGCCGGTATCATTACCAACAACGGCGCGACGGGCGTTGGCACGTTGGTCAAGACCGGCCTCGGTGCGCTGGCCTTGAGCGGTGCCAACACCTATAGTGGTGGCACGACCAATAGCCAGGGCGCGCTCTATGTGCGCAGTGCGAGTGCCTTGGGCACGGGGGCGGTCACGTTGGGCGACGGCAATTCCGGCACGGATGGTATTTCCTTGCTGCTCGATACGGCGAGCGTGGGCATGTTGACCAATTCGCTGGGCATCACGGTGGCCAGTGGCAGTGGGGTCGTAACGCTGGGTTCTACGCCAAGCTATTCCATTGTGGATACGAACCGGGCGGTGTTTACCGGCCCGATTGCCTTGAATCGCGACGTCATCCTGCAAACGGGCGCCGGTACCAATACCGCTTTCTTGGGCGCGATCACCGGCACCGGAAATCTCTTTATCACCAACGCCAGCCGGTACGGGGACCAGCGCGGCAATAGCGCCAATCGGGTTGTCTTTGAAGGGAGTCCCAAGACGTTCGCGGGCACCGTGACCGTGCGTGGCGGGTTGGCCACGAACTTCACCGTGTTCCACGTCAACGCGAGTGAAATCCTCTCGGCGAACATGAACGTTTCAGTCGAGCCCAACGCCGTCTTCCGCCTGAATGGCACGGCCACCATTGGCAACTTGAATGGTGGCGGCTATGTGCGCGGGGTGGCCTCCGCCTCCGTCTTGTCGGTCAATAGTGGCTCGTTAAACGGGGTGATGCAGAATGATCCGTTTGATGGTGGCTCGCTGGCCCTGACCAAAGTGGGCACCGGCACCATGATCCTGAACAACACCAACCCCTACACCGGTGACACCCGGATATTGGGCGGCACGCTGATGTTGGGCGCGGGCGCCTCGATCTCGAATTCCCCGAACCTGTATCTGGATACGACGCTTGATCCGACGGCGACGCTGGATGTCTCTGCCGTCGCGGGCGGGTTCAACTTGGCGGCGGGCCAGAGCCTTATTGGGGCGGGCACCGTGAATGGATATTTTGCCTCCAGCCTGAACAACTGGATCAACCCGGGTGGCTCGAATAACATTATTGCCGGCGGATTGGTCTTTAACAACGACGTTTCCTTCGCGTCGGGCACCAAGTTCTACTTCGACTTGGATACCCTGACGACTTCGGATTCGATTGTCATCAAAGGCAACCCGACCTTTAATGGCACTTCCACCGTGTACATTAACCCGGTGGGTGCGCTGCAACAGGCGGATTATCCGCTCTTCACCTACTATGGCACCTCACCCGTGGGTGGCGCGGGCAACCTGGCGATTGTCATTGACCCGAATTCCCGGGCGCAAGGCTCTTTGGTGGATGTTCCGTCTGCCAATCCTGGGGTGGACCCGGGCTATATCATGTTCACGGTCACCACGCCGGGGGCGCAACTGACTTGGATAGGCACGCCGGGCAATAATCTGTGGGACTTCAATACCACGTATAATTGGAACAACTTGTCCACCATGACCGCGGATACCTTCTTCCAAGGTGATACCGTATTGTTCAACAGTGATAGCGGCCTCAACACCAACATCACCATTGTGGGTGCGATGGCGCCTTCCACCATTACCCTGAATTCTTCCGGCAACTTCTATTTCTTTGGCACGGGTAAAATTACCGGCTCGGGCAAGGTGTTGCAACAGGGTACGGGCACGAATACGTTTGCCACGACCAACGATTATTCCGGCGGCACGATTATCAACGCTGGCTTGTTGCGGTTCGGCGCGACAAACGCCCTCGGGTGGCCGATTGGCACTAATTTTGCCATCATCGCCGCTGGTGCCAGCTTGGACCTCAACGGGGTTGACCTTTTGCCACAAGGTGCCAAGACGATTGTCGCTTCTGGATTGGGTATTGCCGCCAACATCGGCGCGATTGCGAATACGGGCACTGACTTGGCTAATCGCGGTATGCGGCGGGTCTTATTGACCGGGAATACGGCGATTGGTAATGACGGTAATCGGTTTGACATTACTGAAGTGCTCAACGGTGGTGGTTACGATCTGATCAAGATTGGCAACAACCGGGTTTCCCTCGATGGCCCGACACTTACTGGTATCGCCAATGTCCACTCCATCATCGTCTCGAATGGTGCGCTTGAGACCCACGCGCAACTCAACGGGGCTCCCGTGACTGTCTATTCCAATGCCAACTTTACAATCTGGAGCGGCGCGAACATGACGTTCTCCAACTCCGATGTCACGCTGAATGCCGCGACCTTCCAGAACGCCAGCACCAGCAGCGATGCCTGGTTGGGTCAGGTTTATCTGAATGGTGCTACCAACTTGATCTACGTGGATAACGCTGCGGGTAGGTTGACCAATCGTGGGGCCATCACTGGCAACAGCCTGCTCACCAAGTCGGGGCCTGGTATCTGGACGGTTATTCCCGACCTCGATTTGCCGGGTGGCTTTACCAACTATCAAGGCACCGCCTGCTTTGGCGGCAACGCCACCAATAGCTGGTACACCATTGCGGTTGGCGCGACCAACCAAATCGGCGCGGGTGGCGCAAGCGGCATGCTCTACGGGCCGGTTACCAATTACGGCACGTTGCAGTTCAACCGCAGCGATAACATCGCCTGGGCGGGTACCAACATCAACTCGACGAACGGTATCTTTATCAAGCTCGGCAATAACAACCTGACCCTCACCGATACCAACCGCTATTTGGGCCCTCTCATTGGCGGTAATCCTAATACGGTCGGTGCCGGCACCTTGACACTTGGACTTGGCTCCATGCTCCATGGCGCCCAGTTCTGGGTGGCGCAAAACGCCTCGACCGGCATGTGCGTCGTCAACGGCGGTACTTTGGTGTCGTCGGATTGGATTGCAGTTGGCCGCAACGTTGCTGGTGCCACCGGTGAAGTCCGGTTGGTGAGTGGCAGCATCATCAAGACCAACGCAAACCATATCATTCTGGGTTCGCTCGGCGGTACTGGCACGCTGACCGTGAATGGTGGCACGCTCACCAATACCGGGCTTATCGCGATGGGTGAAAATGCGACGGGCGTGGGTTACTTTAACTTGAATGGCGGTCTGGCCCAAACGCGCGCGATTCAGAAATATCCGCCTGGCGCTCCGCTCGGCAAGGGTTACGTCCGCTTCAATGGCGGAACACTGCAGCCTTCCGGCACGCAGACGAATATCAGTTTCATCACGGCGGATTCAGCCTGGGTTCAAAGTGGTGGCCTCATTCTGGATGTGCTGGGTTACAGCATTACCAACGGACAAGCGCTGATATTTGACGCGACATCAACCGGTGGTGGCATGACCAAACTCGGCTTGGGCGATTTCTGGTCGAGCAGCACGAACACCTTTACGGGGGATATGAATATCAACCAGGGTGCGGTGCTGGTAGGGACGGGCAATATCTCTTCTGCACCGACGGGCAGCGCCTTGGGTAACCCGGCCGTGGCTCGCAATGTGTACGTCAACGCCGGTGCCACTCTGGGCTTGCTTGCCAATGCACCCTTTGGTCCTAGCTCCGTCAATCCGGCTCCGGCGTTCACCCTCAATATCGTCGGCGGACTCGTGACCAATAATATTAATGTCGGCATGTCCACGCTTGGTCCCATCGTTCTGAATGGTGGCACCCTCCAGGGTGGCAATGGTCAGAGCGCCGTTTTTCAAACGATGAACTTTGTTGGCAACGTCACCACCGTTGGCGGTTTGCCGTCCTATATTTCAGGTCTGGCCGGCACCTACAATGCCATCCATCTCGGCAACTTGGTGACCAACGCCGTTACCTTTAACACGGGTGCGGGGTCGGATTTGTTCGTCAACGCTTCCTTCATGCAACGTAACACCGGCCAGGGCGGCGGTGCGGGCGCGTTGATCAAGACTGGCCTCGGCACCATGGTGCTGGATGGCAATAATTACTACACGGGTCCCACCTATATCAATCAGGGAAGCCTGCTGCTGACTGTGAATGGGACCATCGCCGGTTCCAGCACGGGCGCGGTGCTCGTTGCCGGTGGCACCTTGGGCGGCGTTGGCTTCATCACCAACTCGGTCGTCGTGCTGCCTGGTGGCACTCTGTCGCCCGGAAGCAATAATATCGGTATCCTCACCGTCAAGGGCAATGTGAAGCTGGGCGGAACCACCGAGATGAAAATCAAGCGGTCGGCTGGATTGTTCTACAAAGACTTATTGACTGGCGTCAACACGCAGACCAACGGCGGCACCCTGACCGTCACGGTGACCAGTGATAGTGATCCGCTCGCTTCATTTGTCGCCGGCGATGCCTGGAAATTGTTCAATGCGACGACCACCGTTGGCGCGTTTGCGGTCACCAATCTGCCTGGACCGCTGGCGGCCAACCTGGTTTGGGATACCAGCACCTTGAATACCGATGGTACCCTCCGCGTCGCCGAGGTCGCCAGCAACTTGGTGATCACGCCGTCACCCACGAACACCGTCGAAGTCGGCAACCCGGTGGGCTTCCTGGCCTCGGCCTCCGGTTCCTCGTTGACGTATCGTTGGTACGCCAACTCGAACTTTGCCGCCGTGGTGTACACGGGGCCGGACTTCACCAACCCCGTGGCGCGCTGTGTGAATAACGGCGATTATTACAATGTCACGGTGAGTAACGCCGTGAGTGCCATCACCAACGCCGTGCCGGTTTATGTGGCGGTGACGGATACCAACAGCCCAGCCTTTGTGACCGACTTGGTCCAAGCCACGAACATCACGGGCGTCGGTTCGAACTTCACGCTGACGGTGAGCATGGCGGCGAGTTGCCATGCGCCAGCGTTCATGTGGTTCTTCAATACCAACAACGTGTTGACCAATGCTGTGGTGTTGAATCTGACCAATAGCACCTTGACCCTGACGAACCTGCAAGTAAACGAATCGGGCAAATACATGGTCACGGTCACCAACATCAATGGCGCGACCAATAGCATGGAAGTCACCTTGGTGGTGACCAACCACTCGAGCGTGGCGATGGGCCTGATCATCACCCCGTCGCCGACCAATACGGTGGATGTGGGCAACAAGGCGGAATTCACCGCGACGGTAACGGGCGGCACCGTGCCGATTGACTTCTACTGGTACAAGCTGCCGAACCTGACCGCGCCAGTGGGCATGGGCAGCAGCTACACCAGCGCGGTGGTGACTTGCCTGAGCGAAGGGGATGCGTATCACGTGGTGGCGAGTAATATCGTTGGGCTGGTGACCAGCGCGGTGGCCTATGTGGAAGTGCGGGACCTCAACGCTCCGGCGTTCAACCCGGCGATCGTGACCACCAATGTGACGCTGTTGCAAGGGACGAACTTCAGTGTGACGGTGGGGTTGGCGGCCTCCTGCAATCTGCCGACCTACCGTTGGTACCTGAATGCGACGAACCTGTTGGCGAGCCAAACCACGCCGACGCTGAGCCTGGCGAACCTGAAGCTCAATGACGGGGGCATTTATACGCTGATCGTATCGAACCAGCATGGGTTGTCAGGGATTGGAACGGCGGCGGTGCTGACGGTCAGCTACCTGGTGGAGAACCCGATGGTGATCACGCTGGGGACAACGTTCCAGACAACGGTGACGGCGGAACCGAACCGGGCGTACTGGTTGGAAGCGCGGGACAGCCTGACGGAAGGAAGCTGGACGTTTGTCATCGGGGTGACGAATGTGACGGGGCCGCAGACCTTGGAAGACGCGGCAGCGACCGGTGGCTTCAAGTTCTACCGGATCGGCAGCGCCCCGGCGCCCTAGCCGAAGATTTACGCGTCCAGTGACGCGGAATGCACACCAACACAAAAGCCGGGCTTAATCGCCCGGCTTTTTTGCCCCCTCTCTCAATCCTCAACTCCTCAACTCCTCAACTTTTTCCGGTCCCCCCTCCCCATATTTCACCTGCCATTTTTCTGCCGACCAATTTTTCTGCAAAAAGTTTCCCGTCTTGGTTCGGCGTTCGGACTTATTCCATCTTTTTGTCAATAAAAATTCCTGCCATGTTCCTCTTCCCCATTTTACTGACAGTTCATCTTTCTGCAAGATTTCCCTCATATTTTCTAAATTATTACTTGCATTATATCACCGAATAGCGTATGAGTTATACCGTCAATCGACACGACGGTGGCGTGTTGCTTGAACGGCGAAAACCCTCCGGTGGCGGGCCAGTACCCCCCGGTTATCCGGGCCTTTCTCGGTGAGGAAGGGACCTATATAAGCTCAACTATATCAACTATAAAACCAATCCTCGGACGTGTGTCCCTGGATAACCGGGAGGGAACCCTCCCAAGTGAAAGCGAGTTATGCCTGGAATAGAGCTTGAAGCCGTGATCGGGATGAACTGTTCACCCCTGCTCCGCCGTAGCCGCCGACGTCAGTCGGCACCAACATCGTTGCTGTGTTTGTATGAATCCTTTTCCGGCTGGTGCAAGCCTCCAATTTCGGGATTCGGATTTCTTTTGGATTTCGATTTTCGGTCTTCGGGTTTATTCGTTGTTCGCGTCAATTCGCGTGTTTAGCGGTATCGTTATCCGCATTTACGGCAAAAAACCCGAATCCGGTAAAGAAATGGTAAACCTTTGGTAAAGTTTTGCCGATGACTGGCGCACCCAAAAAGGTGGTGCAAAAAAGTGCAGAAAGGTGTAATAAAGTGCAAATAAGTGCAAAATGACTGATGACTGATGACTGATGACTGATGACCGCCGTGTTCCAGACCGAAACTCTATTTCAAACAATGCAAACCAAAGATTGACGCGTCGAAGGACACGGAATGCACACCAAACACCAAGCCGGGCGAAACCCCGGCCTTTTTTGGGGGGGAAGGAGAAGTGGCGCGCCCGCCGCGACTCGAACGCGGGACCCTCTGCTTAGAAGGCAGATGCTCTATCCAACTGAGCTACGGGCGCACTGTATAGCCAACAACTTGCAATAATTTTTTATAGCGATTTGACAATCTGATACCGAAATCAGATACTAATTTTGTGAAAACGAAACAAAAGCAGAATCGAGCGGTTGTTCCAAGTTCACTCTGGATAAAAACTCAGTATGCCAATTTATTGCGCTACAAATCATCCAGCACACTCTTCGCACATTTCAAGGTCAGAGGCAAGCTTGTTCGGATGGCGAGCAAGGTGTCATTCTCACCAACCGTCCCCTCGGCTTGACATCATTATCCGCACACACCGCTGAGGGAATCACCGGAGCTGCTCCCGCGCCCCGGCGGGTCGGAGACCCGCGCTCCATTTTGCTGGGGTGGCTGTAAAGCTTCCCCCGTGTTTATAATCGCTACCGAAACCAAAATAATTATTGCAGGGACTTGATGCGTGTGGTAATATTCTACCACAAGATAGAAACGAACGACCTATGTTTAACGAAACCGTAAAAGCCTTGCGAATCCAAAAGCGCCTCACCTTGCGCGATTTTTGCGAGAAAGTCAGAGTGGACCCGAGCAATTGGAGTAAAGTGGAACGCGGAGTAAATCCGCCTCCCGGAGACATCGTCTTCCTTGAAAGGTTGGCTGAATTTTTTGGCTTGGCCGGTGCCAAGAAAGCGGATTTCATGGACGAGGCTGCGCTTCAAAGAAGAGAACTGCCTCCAGATCTGGCAGATAATGTCATCCTCCAACGGGCTCTCCCCGCGTTCTTCCGTGCTGTGCGAGGCCACGAGCTTAACGAGCAGGAAATCAATAATCTAGCCGAAGATATTCGAAGACTGCACACTCGGGATCGCGATTAAAAATTTCATGGAACACATTTGGCAAAAAATTGACGAGCTTCGCACCCAATACCCAGTCTTGCGCGAAGATAGCACTCCCATTGATGTATTCTCATTTGCGGAGATTGACCTGAAATTAGACCCAATTCCGTTTGACGACCTGCTTGCGAAATACAGGGTCGAGGCTGCAATCAAGGCAGATTTTACGGGCATCTACCTCGACGCTGAACAGTACAAGTTGATGGAGCGCGGACCAGAATGGAAACTGAACCGCCTCCGCTTCAGCCTGGCGCATGAGTTGGCGCACTTCTTCCTGCATCGCGACCTCCCTCAGGCGGAGCATTTTGCCTCTCTTCCTGATTTTGCCCGCTGGACTCAGAACTACGGCGGGCGGAAATACACAACTGAGCAGGAGGCAAATGAATTTGCCGGGCGGCTATTGGTACCGAAAGCTCGCCTGCAAGCTTACTTTGACGAATTTGAAGCCAAAGTCAAAGATCCCATTCCAAACTTTATTACCAGTGGGCAATTGAGAGACCAATTTGCCGAAAAAATCGGTCCGCGCTTTGGTGTAAACTCCCAGGTCATCGGCGTCCGTCTCGACCGCGACTCCTTATGGTCGGTATCCTGATCTTTAGGCTGGTAACTCGCTCCCACGGCTGGATTTTCCTCAACAATTCCAATAGTCGCGCCAGGTCCTTTTTAAAGTCTTGCCTGTTATCCCCTCAATCGTTTCCCACAGCTCATCCTTTGGTGTTTTCTGCCCGTTGGGTCAGCAGTTTATGTAACGCATGGCGGAAGGCTTCCCTCGCGATCCACCCCAGCAGAGCCAAGTTAATCCGCAACCGGCTTTAGCCGCACGTAACGCTGAGGGAATAACGGATGTTATTTGTGGCCAGTCTTGCGCCGCCACACAGTGACCATCTGTAACCCGCCGAAGACTGACGCGGCCAGGAGCAATTGCCAGAAAGAGGTCAGTTCCGGGACCGCGGTGATGGTGTTGTTATCCAAGCTCACGGCCCCGTTCAACGCCAAAGCCCGGCCGAACATGCTGGCTCCCGAATTCAGGGTGATGCTCTGGTTGGCGAGAATGGTGCCCAAAAACGCCGTGCCGGTGCCGAGGGCCGCGGAGGACCCGACCTGCCAAAATACGTTGTCGGCCTGGGCGCCATTGACCAGGCGAATGGATGAACTGCTAGCGGTCGTGAGCGTGCTCCCAATCTGGAAATCGAAGCGGGCGTTAGGGTCCCCCTGCGCGTCCAGCGTGAGGATGCCCGTGAGTTGAGCCGAGGTGGTGAAATCCCGAACCCCCGGTCCGAGCGTGAGTCCGCCCAGATCCTGACCGGTCAAGTGTTGCACGGGCGCCTCTCCAGCCAGCAGACTGTATGCGGTGAAAGCGTCAGCTTGGGCTTGCGCCGCGACCGCCCCCCCGGCATAGATCGTTCCATTTACGACTCCCGGGCCAAAGCCAGTGATCGCCAGACCGGGAGCAACGCCCAGATCTCCATTGAGCACCGTATTGCCGGTGCTGGTCACCGTGGAACCACCCAGGACGGCGAAGCCGTCCGCTGAGGACAGGATCACCGCGCCTTGACTGGACGGCAGAAAACCGGCCAACGCCACGAAGGCCGATAGAACGAATTGTTTACTAGTATTCATTTTGGATATGTCTTTCATTTTTATTGCCGCCACGTGGAAGCGAGCACGCGCCGACCTTCCATTGCGGAAACGGTTACGAAGTTATTCATCACCACTACAGTAATGGCATGCCCGGCTACGCGCCATGGGGTGTTCACCCCATACGGGACCGATAACTGATTACGGTCACTGATCACTGATCACTGATCCCCCGTAGCCGCCGACGTCAGTCGGCGCAAACAATGGCCTTATTTCCATCCCGTCAATCCGCTCCCCGATAACTGATCACTGATCACTGATCACTGATCACTGATTACTCTAAACAATGGTCACCTGGACACTGCTTTCGATGATGCCGGCGGAGATGGCGTAGCGGGTAAGGCCGGCGGTGTCATGAATATTCAGCTTTTCCATGAGGCGTTGCCGGTGTTTTTCAACGGTTTTGATGCTGATGTGCAGTTCGGCCGCCACCTGTTTGTTGGCCTGGCCTTCGGCAATCAATTGGAGGACCTCCATTTCGCGCGAACTTAGGCAGGCTTCGTGTTTCTTGCATAGTTCGCCGGGTGTCCGTGTTTTCTCAAACAGGTTCTGCAAGCGCCGCGCAATGCAAGGGGCGAAAAAGGTATTACCTTTTTCGACGGCCCGGATGGCCTCCGACAGAAAGCGGGCCGAAGTCTGTTTGAGCAGGTATCCCCGCGCGCCCAGCGCGATCACTTGTTCGATGTAGGCGTCATCGCTGTGCGCCGAAAGGATGAGCACCTTAGTCTCCGGTGCCGATTTGCGGATTTGGCGGGTGGCTTCCAAGCCATTCAGTATTGGCATGGCGATGTCCATGACGACTACGGCGGGCCGCAGTTTCAGCGTCAACTCCACCGCTTGTCTCCCGGTTTCCGCTTCCGCAACCACCTCAATATCGGGTTCGGCCTTTAGCAAGGCGCGCAACCCTTCGCGGACGACCATGTGATCTTCCACCAACAGGACGGTAATGTTTTTCATAGGTAGTAAGGAGTAATGGCCGGTAATCAGTGGTCAGTCATCAGTTATCAGTCATCAGTTATCAGTCATCAGTGGATGGGGAATTCGGGCTTGGATGGAGGTGCCGTGGCCGAGGGTAGATTTCACTTCGAGGATGCCGCCCACGGCGGTGGCTCGCTCGCGCATGCTGAGCAGTCCAAAACTACCCTTGCGTTTTTTCCCAGCCAGGGGACGCTTTGAATTAAAGCCAATCCCGTCGTCCGTGATCACCAACCGGACCAAGCCGCGTTCCTGCCGCAGGCTCACGGTAATGTGGTGGGCCTGGGCGTGTTGCCCGATATTCTTCAAAACCTCCTGCAGAATGCGATACAACGCCATCTCGACGGACGCGGGCAGTCGGGCGATCTGCCGTACCCCCTTCAAGTCGCATTGCACGTGAGCACGTTCACCGAATTGCTGGCAGGCCATACGCAACACCGGGAGCAGCCCCAAATCATCCAACGCCATGGGCCGCAGATCGCGGGCGATGCGCCGCACATCTTCGGTCGTCTGGTTGAGCAGATCGCAGAGCTTTAGCAGCTCCGTTCGGGCGGCGTGCGCCCGCACCGGCAGTTTCCCCGCCAGGATGTCGCAGCGCATCAGGATGGCATAGGTAAGCTGTGAAATATTTTCGTGCAACTCGACGGCCACATGCCGCCGCTCGGCTTCCTGCAAGTCCACCAGGCGCTGCGACAAAGCCCGCAGCCGTTCCTCGCTCCGCCGGGCCTCGGTCATGTCGGTCACCACCATGCCGATGGTGACGCTGGTGCCGCCCGCCGCGGCCACTGGACGCATGGAGATATGCACCGGCAGTTGCGAGCCGTCGCCGGCGTGCAGGACGGTTTGGATTTTGGCGCCGGATTTGGCGGCCCGTTTCAGGAGCGGTCGCACGGCGACTTGGTCCGACGGGGAGAGAAAGCGGTGAAAGGAACTGCTCGTCACCTGTTCCAGCGGGAGCTGGATCATCCTGGCAAAGCACTGGTTGGCGTAGAGAATCACCGCGTCCGCCGTCAGCATCAGCGCGCCTTCGTTCATGGATTCGATCAGCACGCGGTAGGCATGCTCAGCGCCGTCCAGCGTGAACACTTGCGAGCCTTCTTTGCCCGCGACCAGCACTGTATCCACCTCGCTGGTGCGGATGGCGCGGAGGGTGGCCTCGGCGTCCTCCAGGCGGGTGCGGAGCCGAGCATGATCGGTGCTCAGCGCGGTGGTGGTGGCGCGGGCAGGCCGGGGGCGGGAGGCGTTCTGGCGGGGAGTGGTTTTCACCTCGCGATGTTACCTTTGGTGATTAGGTTCAACTCTTCAAACAGGCCGGTGAGGTTGGCCAGGTTGCCGATGAACCGGCGCACGGGCCGGGGGAATTCCTTGATGAGGGTGGGGGTGGCCACGATCTGGTTCGCGCGCGCTAATCCGGGTTGCTGATAGATGTCTATGACTTCCAGTTCGCAGTTGTCTTTCAGTTCCTCGGCGCAGAGTTGGCGCACGCGCAGCACGGCCTGGCCGGAGCGAGCGGTAGCCCCCGCCACAAACAGGCGCAGAACGTATTTGCCCTTGGACCCGGGGGCCAAGGGGGTCGCCCGGGCCGGGGTCGCGCGGCGTTTTTTGAGGTTTTTCATGGGTGTTCGGCTCGCTCAATCAAAACCGGGCGCAAATCCATGCCGATGAGCAGGGGAGTGGTATCGGAAAGGGTGCCGATGATGGTGCGCACCGGCTTGGGTAACTTGCGCACCACGGTGGGGACGGCCAGGATCTGGTCGCCTTTGGCAAGCTGGGGGTGCTTCAACAAGTCAATCACCTTGATGTGATAGTTACCTTTAAGGTGGGTTTCGCACATCCGCTTCAGGTTCGCGAGCGCCATCTGTGATTTTGGGGTCTGGCCGATTACGTAAAGGCGCAGTTGCCAGAGTTTGGCCGACCACCCTTATATGTTCCCTGCGATGAATTTGATCACAAGCGTCATGATTGTCCGG
>JBAXGN010000162.1 GCA_037139415.1 Verrucomicrobiota bacterium
ACCAAGAGTTTCTCAAACCAATTCAAAAGTTTCCCAAATCACGGGCGGGTTTACCGGTGCCGCACAGCCCGCGTGATCATGGTGTGGTATGTCATACCCCGGCATTCAAACATGGAATGAGGGGGATGGTCAACCACCTCGCGCAGGCTTCTCAGGCAGTGCCGGTGGAAAGAAGCTGCGTGTATGCCGCGCTGAGTTTCTGGACAGTATAATCCACCAGAAATTTTTTCTGAATATTTTCCTGGGCTGGAACCACACTGGTATCCAGTTCGGGCCACTGTTGCAGCAGGTGTTTGAGGCTGGCCGCCAGCGCTTCGGGTTGCTGGGGCGCAAACAGGAAGGCGGGATTTTCCTGTACCTGTTCAATGATTCCGCTGCGGCTGGAGAGCAGCGGCACACCGGCGAACAACACCTCGATGGCCGCCATGCCGAAGCTTTCATGGCGGGAGGGGTTGATGGCCAGGTCGTATTGCCGCACCAGGTCCCGGAATTTTTCTACGCGCCCCAGGAAATGAAACGCTCCCTTGGACATCCGTTCAAGCCGCAGGTTGTTCCGGGTCGGATCAGGCTGGTCGCCGGTGAAATCGAATTGGATTTCCGGTAGTTGGCCCCCTTGTTGCAGTTGGTGCAGGGCTTCCGTCAAATCACTCCAACCTTTCCAATCCAAGGATGAGCCAATGACCAGGATTTTTTTGGGGAACGCCACTGGTTTTGGTTTGGGCGGGCAGTATTCAGCGGATTCAATGCCATCATGAATCAGCAGGATATTGCGGCCGGGGTCCCAACTGCGGGCGCGGGCTTGCAGTTCGTCGCCCACCGCTATGATCAGGTCGTAGTCCGGGCAACGATACTTGAAATAATCTTCCCGCGTCATGCCGGGCGAACGCAGGAAAATTGCGCATCGCGCGTGGGTGCGCTGGGCGAGTTCGAGCCCCAGCAGGCCTTCCAGATGGTCATTGGCCTGGATGATCAGCGGATGCAGGGTATGCCGGGCTAATGCGTGGGCCGTCTCGCGGGCAAAGTTCGCGTTGCGAAACCAGCGGCTGAGGAGCGCGCGCGAACTGGGGAACGGATGCGTCAGGCACGGGATGGCGTGTGAGCGGCAATCCTCCGTCAGCCAACCATCTTTGGCGCAAACCAAGGCGGGTTGCCACGCGTGCATGCCGGGATGGCGCAGGAGCCTGGCCAGACACGTTTGCGCGCCGGCGCGATGCGTGCGTTGCTGTAGAAAAATGACGTTGCCATTCATGCCGGGGTGGCCGCTGGTGATGACGGCTGGCGCCACGTCAGGCTCCGGGTTACTGAGTTGGACGCCGGGCAATCACAAACAGGTCATCGCCGCCCCAGTAGCGCCCCAACAGCGCGTTGCGGATCGCGTAAATGATGGTCCGGCCCAGCGACGGTTTGCGATCACTGTATTCTCCGGACTCGACCACTTCCCAACCGGCGCGGCGCAGCAATTTGGACAGCGCCGAAATCGGGTACGGGCGCACATGGGTGGGGTCACGCCAAAAATCGCCCACGGCGCGGCGCATATTGGCGATATTCGGCGTCAAAATAACCATGGGCGATCCTGGCTTCAAGGCGCGATGAAGCAGGGTGAACAATTCCTCGACCTGGACAGGGGTGAAGTGTTCGACGATGTGAGAGACGTTGGCACCGTCAAAGGTGCCCGGCGGTACCGCCTTGAGGTGATCAAAAAAGCTGGCTTGGATCACTTGCAGCCCTTTTTGGCGGGAGCTGGCGCACAGGGCTTCATCCAGTTCGATACCGGTGCCATTCAGGCCGGATTCCTTGAGTAGTTCCAGAAAGTGCCCTTGGCCGGAGGCAATATCCACGATGGAACGGCAGGATTGAAGATATTTCAGGAAAGGGGTGAAGTAGCGGCGGGCCACTTCTCGTTCGCGTGGGTCTGGTACGTGCATGTTGCGAGGTTGTTAGGGGATGCGTTGGTGACAGATAGCGAGTTTATCGCCGGGTCATTTGACGTCGCTGGCCAGTCGCTGGAGTTCCTTGCCCTTAAGCCATTGAGTATTGTTGTCACTGCCGTACCAAAAGCCGTCCGGCAGGGGCGTCCCCTCGCTCCATTTGGTCTCATCCCAGAATGGGTGATTGGGTTTGATGATGTACATGTCCGCGAGTTCGACGGTGTTGCGCGCCTCGTCTTCGGACACCAGCACTTCATGCAGCTTTTCTCCAGGCCGGATGCCGATGGTCTCCACCTTGCATTCCGGGGCGATGGCCGCCGCCAGGTCCATGATATTCATGCTGGGAATCTTGGGGACAAACACTTCGCCGCCATGCATCCGCTCCATGGCGGTGGTGACGAGTTTCACCCCTTGTTCGAGCGTGATCCAAAACCGCGTCATGCGCCCATCGGTGATCGTGATTTTTCCCGTGGCTTGTTGCTTGAGGAACAACGGGATCACACTGCCGCGGCTGCCGACCACGTTACCGTAGCGCACGCAGCAGAAGCGTGTGTTGCCCGAGGCGGCATAGGTGTTGCCCTGGATGAACAGTTTTTCGGCGCAGAGCTTGGTGGCGCCGTACAGATTGATGGGGTTGACCGCCTTGTCCGTGCTGAGTGCCACGACGCGTTTGACGCCCCGATCAATCGCGGCATCAATAATATTCTTGGCGCCAATAATGTTGGTCTGGATGGCCTCGAACGGATTGTATTCGCAGGCGGGCACCTGTTTCAGCGCGGCGGCGTGGATGACCACATCCACCCCGGTAAAGGCGCGTTGCAGCCGGTCGCGATCCCGCACGTCCCCAATAAAAAACCGCAGATTGGGGTGTTTTTGCGGGGGGAACAACTGCTGCATTTCATGCTGCTTCAGCTCATCCCGGCTGAACACGATCAGCTTTTTGGGCTGTAAATCGCGCAGCACGGTTTCCGTGAACTTTTTACCAAAAGAACCGGTTCCGCCGGTGATCAAAATAACTGAGTCTCGCCAATTCATGGCGGGTATTAAATACAATTTCCAGAGCCATGACAAAGGAAACTTTGCAGACTATTGCCCTAATTTTTTCTGCTCGATGGCAGCGTTGATTTTTACCAGTTCAGGCTGGTGCTGTAACAATTCCAGAACTTGCTCTGTGGCAAAGACTTTACCGGGCCGGTACAGATGCTGGTAGATCGTTTCAATCAACGTCCAATCTTCCGGCGTATCGAGCGTCCAGCGGTAATGGGACCAGTTCTGGTCTCCTTCAAAATCGAAACGCTTGAAGAGTTCGGGGTGCTGATAAAGATAGGGGGTGACGTGTTCCCGTTCATAGGGTTTGATGGCCTCCCGATGGGCGCGTTCCAGCGCATTCATGGTGAATATCTCGGTATCCAACCCTCGGGGATAGGTGCGCTTCACCACGTTGCACAAGTAATCAAGCCGAACTCCCGCTTCGCGGGCCGCCTCAAAGTGACCCAGCATGTGGTCCAGCAACTCCCCATCGAACAACGGACAATCAGCGGTGATGCGTACCACTACCTCTGCATCGATGGATCGGGCGGCTTGGTAATAGCGATCCAGAACGTCCTGCTCACTGCCGCGATGACACGGCACGCCGATTTGTTGGCAAGCCCGCTCAATGGCTTCATCCTGAGGGGCTATCGTGGTGGCCACCAGGACGCCATGGAGACGTTTGGCCTGGCGCACGCGCGCGATCACGTGGCTCAGTACGGTTTGGCCGCAAAGCGATAGCAGAACTTTGCCGGGCAATCGGGTGGCGCCCATGCGGGCCTGGATGATGGCAATGGTCTTCATACTCGTTAATCCTTTGCGATCAGATCCCAGCTCAAAGGGGTGCCACGCGAAATGGATTGGGAGGCTCTTTTGCCCAGCACCTCCCGGAGATGCCGGGTGTGCAACCCATGTCCGGGCCGGATGGAACGCACGTTGGTTTCAGTGAAACGCTCTCCGGCTTGCACGTCCTCCACCACAAACAGCGAGCGGCGGAACATCCGGCTTTTGCTCTCATTCCCGCTGATTTCGTAGCTGACCCGGCCCAGCGCTTTTTCCGCGACGCGGATGGCTTGCACCATGGCCTTGAACTCGGGTGGTTCGAGGGAAAATGCGGAGTCCGGCCCCGGGATGGCCCGCGAGAGGGTGAAATGTTTTTCAATGATGCAGGCGCCGAGTGACACGGCCGCGATTGGCACCGCAATGCCCAAGGTGTGATCGGATAAGCCGACTGGCACTTGAAACCGCGCGGCGAGGTCGCCCAGGGTGCGCAGGTTCATTTCGTCCGGGCTGGCCGGGTAAGCGCTGGTGCATTTGAGCAGGGCCAATTGGGTGTTTCCCACTTGGCGCATGGTGTCCACGGCTTCCTGGATTTCCGCGAGGCTGGCCATGCCGGTCGAGGCCACAATGGGCTTGCCGGTGGCGGCGATTTTTTGCAACAGGGGAATATCCACTAGCTCGAACGAGGCGACTTTGTGCGCGGGCACCTTCAAGGATTCCAAAAAATCCACGGCGGTGAAGTCGAACGGGGTCGAGAAAAAATCCAGCCCGAGTTCTTGTGCAATGGCCATGAGTTTTGGGGTCCATTCCCAAGGCATGTACGCCTGCTGATATAGCTCATGCAGGGTGCGTCCATCCCAAAGCGTGCCGCCGCCAATGCGGAAATATTCATTATCGCAGGGGATGGTCAGCGTGTCGGCGGTGTACGTCTGTACTTTCACGGCGTCCGCGCCGGCCTCTTTCATCGCGCGGATGATATGGACTGCTTGGTCGAAGTTTTGGCCATGGTTGGCGGACAGTTCGGCGATGATATAGACCGGTTGGCCGGCACCGATCCGGTGCTGGTTGATGGTGAGTTCGTTATTCATTCCATACAGCTTTCACGGGTAAGATCACAGCGCCAGGCATCCTGATCCTGCACCACGGTTTTGTGCACGTTGCCGAATCCGGCATTTTGAAAAGCGCGCAACGAGGCCAGGTTTTCCGGTTTGATATAGGCGTGAATGATGTGGGTCTCTCCGCGTTGCTGAAATAAACGGCGGCAGCCGGCCCAAATCAGCAGGCTGCCGCGACCCTGGCCGCGCGCGGCGGCGTCCAGCGAAACCGAGATTACCGCAATTTGTCCGTCGCGCTCAAAGCGCACTTGGCCGGCTGGTTTTTGATCCGGCCCGCAAGCGATCCAAAGATCGCAGGCGGCATCGTGCAGTTTCCGTTCAAACCAAAGCGTGTGGGTTTCCCAGGGAATGGGATTGGAGGAGAACGAAACGGCGCGAACTTCCGGAGCATTCGCCCATTGGTGAATCAGGGCGCAGTCTTCCGCGGTTGCCGGACGAAATTGGAAATGAGTTTCATTCAGGCTCAGCCAAACCCGCAGACAGCCGCGCCCATCCACAAGTTTCCGGGCGGCTTGGGACATGGCGGCACGTAAAACCGGGTTGCCGGTCAAATTCTTTAGGGATTGAGCGATGGCCTGGGCGCTTAATAAATGATGCCAGCCCAGATTTTGGGCGGCTCCCTCGCGATCCAGCACCTCGCAGTTTAACAACTGGTTATCCGCCTGCGTGATGAGGAGCGTTGGCACGCCCATATACGCCAGTTCCCAGGCGGTGGTGCCGCCGGCGGTGATGGCCAGATCGGCTTGCGACATCAGTTCCGGCATGTTTTCGGCATTGCGCACTAGCCGGTGTGAGGTGCCGGCGACGGCGTTCTGCAATACTTGATAATTTGGCGAACTGGCACCGACGATGACCGTGGCGCTCAACGGCAGCCCGGTTTGGATCACTCCTTCGAGGGCTTTAAGCGCCACATTGTCCGGATCGCTCCCCCCCATGGTGATGAGGATGCGGCGGGCGGTATCCGGAATGTTGCGCTGCCAGTGCTGCCAGATCAAAAACTCGCGTCGCAGTTGCAGGTAGCGGCACCCCAGCAGCAGACGCGTGGAGGCGGTGATGCGCGGGTAGCGGGCGCGGGTAGCGCCAAGGCTTTGATTCAGCACCATGCTGGCGGAGTAATGGTTCAGCGATCCAAAATCATCCACCCAAAGAACGGCCAATCCGGCGTTTGCCAGGGAGTCTTGATAGGACTCGTAGAATTGGTATCCGTCCACCATGATCCAGGCGGCGGCGCGTGCTTTGGCCAGGCGGATTAGCTCGGCGGCATCCTCGAGACTCCCGAGTGGCGAGGTTAGCCGGCCGACTTCCAGACCCATTTTTTGGGCGCGCGCTTCAAAATATTCGGGAAGCAACCTGGGGGCCAGGATCGCCTGGCCGCCGTTGCGCAGCCAGATTTCCGCAAATGCCAGGCAACGCATGACATGTCCCGTTCCAATCTCGGGGCTGGCGTCGGTGCGAATGATCAGCAAGGGGGACATCAGGAGAGCAGGTGACGCAGCGTCGCCACCACCCGGTCTTGATCCGCATCCGTCAGGCTGGCGTACATGGGCAAACTGATGGTTTCGTGATAATACTGCTCCGCTTCAGGGCACCGGCCCGGCGCGAATCCCAGCTTGCGATAATACGGCTGCAAATGGACCGGGATGTAATGTAATTGGACCATGATGCCGGCCGCGTGTAAGGCCTCAAATACCTGCCGATGCGACACGTTGAGTTGTGCGCGTTGCAAGCGCACAACATACAAATGCCAGGCGGATTCGGTGTCGGGATGCTGCCATGGCAGGGTCAGGGGCAGGTTGGCCAAAAGTTCGCTGTATTGTCGGGCCAACTGTCGGCGGCGCCCCACGAATTTTTCGAGCTTGTTCATCTGGCTCGCTCCCAAGGCTGCCTGAATGTCCGTCATCCGATAATTATATCCCAGTTCCACCTGCTCGTAATACCAAGGACCATGGGATGCCTGTTCCATGAACTGGGGCTCGCGCGTGATGCCATGGGTGCGCAGGCGAATCAGTTGCTCATATAGCTCCTGGCGGTTCGTAAGTACCATGCCGCCTTCACCTGTGGTGATGATTTTAACGGGATGAAAACTGAATACGGCCAAATCCGAAAACCGGCAATCGCCAACGGGTTTACCTTGGTAGCGACCACCGATGGCATGCGCGGCATCCTCCATGATTTGGAAGCCGAACTGCTTCGACAGGCGCTGAATCGCCTCCATGTCGCAGGATTGCCCGGAAAAGTGAACCGGCACGACCACATCCGGTAACGCCTGATCTTTTTGAGCCTGGGCCAGTTTTTGTTCGAGTTGGGGTACACTCAGGTTGTAGGTGCGCGGGTCAATATCCACGAAATCCACTTGGGCGCCACAATACAACCCGCAGTTTGCGGACGCGACAAACGTGTTGGGTACTGTCCAAAGCCGACCACCGGGTTTGAGTCCCAGCGCCTTGGCACCAATATGCAGGGCGGCCGTGGCATTGCATACCGCAACCGCATATTTTACCCCGCAATAATCCGCGACGGCACGCTCGAACCGGGGGATGGCCGGACCTTGCGTCAACCAATCCGAACGCAACACTTCGACCACGGCATCAATATCGTTCGTATCAATGCTTTGACGTCCATAAGGCAGCTTTGGCGCGGCGGCGTTCATTTTGATCTGCTTGGTGCTTCAATTGATGGCAACCATCGTACTGTTAATCCAGCCATGGAGACCACTCTAGCCGGGCGGGCATCCGTGTCAATTCCAGGTTCGGCAGTTCAGGCATTATTCCAATGAGCTTTCAAGATAAGGCTAAGGCGCGCAGGATTTTGGGCGGCTGGCGAGACGCGAGCGAGGCGCATACCCGTAGCGGTCTGCAACGAGCGAGCAACGAAGCCAGCAGCTCAAAAGACCAGCGAATTAGTCTCATCTTGAAAGCGATTTGGAATTGGCCATCAGTTTAAGGATTTTGTCATGGACCTCGGTTTCCGTGATCCCCTCCATGCAGGGGTACGGCCGGGATTTATCGCAGACAAAGACGCGGGTCTGTTTGCACTGGCAAGCGCCCAGCACCAGCTCATGGCGGTTTTGCCAGGGATGCCAGCTCCATTCGGACGATGGGCCAAACAGGCAGACCGTGGGTGTTTGCACGGCGGCCGCGAGGTGCATGGCGACGGTATCCACGCCGCAAAACAGGGTGGCCTTGCTGATTAACCACGCCAGCTCGCGTAACGATGTGGCGCCCCGCGTCGCCGCATGTTTGTTCTGGCAGTGGCTGAGGATCCCATCCACATAGCTTTGCTCCCGTGGATCCGGACCACTGGTAAAGACGACCTTCAAGCCTTGGGTGGCAGTCAGCCAGTCAGCCACGCGTGCCCAGCGTTCTGGGAGCCATTGTTTGAAGGCCCACCGGCTGGTGGGATGAATCACGGCATACCGTTCCAATCCGGGTATGAACGGCAGGCGTTGCGCTAAAGCGGTGGTGTCTAGATTGCCAGTACAGATATACAAGGGACCGGGTTCGGCCTGAAGGTGCAACGACTCCGTTACGGTTCGGAAATCCCGCAGCACTTGATGATCGCGCGCCCATTGAAAATTAGCCAGTTGGTTGTAAAGGTAACGTTTTTTCCCTAATTCACCATAGGGGTTATTGGCGCAACGGGTTCGCGTAGCGGAAAGCAGCAGCCATAACCGGGCGCGATCCGAGTTGGATAAGTCGAAACCGTAATCATACCTTTGGGCGAACAGGCCGCGAACATTACGGAAAAAACCGGAGGCCATCCCCGCCGTCCGCTCCTGTTTGGGCGGAGTTTCCAGGTAAAGGTTGGACAGGTCGGGATTATCTTCCAGCGCGGCATGGGTTCCCCGGCGGACCATGACATCAATGCGTGCCGAGGGAAATTGCGTTCGCAAAAGCCGGAGCGTGGGCGTCATGAGCAGCACATCCCCCAAGTGCCCCAGCTTGACCAGCAATAATTTCATGGTGATGGCTGCATGGCGGTGCGCAAGGATTACTGCAAGCGCAGACTGGCGGTTATGTCTCGATCCGCCTCCGCGCCATCGGAGGGCCGCAAGGTTTTCTTATAAACAAAATCCTTGGTGGCATAACGGCCGGGAAACAGGGCAAACTTGAGCTTGAGCACCGGATCAAAGTTGTAGGGCAGATTTACTGTGCGTAACAGCTTTAACTTGATTCC
Source organism: Verrucomicrobiota bacterium (assembly GCA_037139415.1). Taxonomy (NCBI): domain Bacteria; kingdom Pseudomonadati; phylum Verrucomicrobiota; species Verrucomicrobiota bacterium. The sequence goes on from JBAXGN010000162.1 coordinate 9,029, forward strand.
TTTACGGTATTCGTTGAACGTGAACTCGCGGCGCACCTCTGGCTTGTGAAGGACCGCTTCCGCCAACAGGTTGGCGATCGCCAAGCTCGCGTTACCGTCCGGGCGGTGACACCACTTTGCCAGGTGCTGGATGCGCGCTTCGGCCAACTGCGGTTGGGCGGGTGTTTTGAGCTGCTGCTCCACCAGCGCAAGTAGCTGATCGGGCTGTTCGCAGCACACATTTAACCGGGCTATTTCCGGATGGTAAAAGAGCGGATGCTTTTCAAATACCAGTTCAATGGTGGGCTTTCCGGCAATCCACGCTTCCAAGGCGGTGGTGCACGTTTCACAGGAGAGTTCCAAGTCACTGTTCAGGATTAATTCAGTGATGTTGGATTGGGTATCCAGCCGGATTCGCTGGCGTTGCGGCCCGGGCAACCGGTCCAGCCAGGCTTCGTAGAACCCGGTGGTTTCCCGGGGATGTGGCCGCAGGACGATATCGTAGGCCTGGTTGGCCAACAGCGCCTCAAGAAACTGCAATAGCCGTTCCCGCTCGCGGGCATGTACCTGGATGGCTTCCCGGTAATTGCGGTACTGGGGAATCCGATCCTTGAACGGGGCAAAGAATTTGTCCGCGTCGCTTTCAGGTATTTCGGCAAAACGCGCGAACGCCAGGTTGGTACAAACCAGCAACACCGGGCGCGCCGGATTCTGGGTGCGGGGGAAAAGGCGCGACCAGGGCTTGAAATAAAAATCGAACCGGGGTACGCCGCAGACCTCAATTTTGGTGGCCCCTTGGCCCAATCGGTGTTCACGCAAACCCGCCTGATGCTTCTCGTTCCAGCAGAAATAATAATCAATGTGGGCCTCCTTGTGGTACCGGCCGGAGTTGTAGCGGATGCTGGCTTCGTCGTAGATGATACCCTCGTTGGGCAGGACGGCGGTGAGCACATTCAACTGGGCCAGACGCTGGGAATAACGCACCAGGTGGCTGGAATTAATGTGGTTGAAGACGATCAGATCCGGTGCATAGGCCGCCAATACGGCATGATAGGCTTCCAGCGGTTCCAGAAAGCATTCGATTCCCCGGGCCTGCAAATGATGCGCCAGCAGGGCCGCCAGCATCAGATCGCGGTTGCGATGATCTACCAGGATGACGATTCGTTTGGCGTTGTTCATGCCCTTGTTTTATCAAGCAACTGGATTCAAGCGTGGAAGAATTGTTTCCAGAAATCCCCACGATTTTCCAGGATGCGCACCTCCTGCGCCCGGCCCACGACGGTACTGTTGCCCGGCACCTTGGTATTCATGATCAGACTGCCGGCTCCCACGCAGACTTCGTCGCCGAAGTCACAGTCGCCCAGCACGGCCGCCTGGCTGCACAATACCACCTTTTCCCCAAACTTGGGATAATGGCCGCCAATGTTCCCCACCGAACATCCCTGCATCGCGACAAAGTAATTTGCGTAGTGAGCGCGCCCCAGCACCGTTCCCACCGGGTGAGCCAGGCAGAATATTTCCGGCAAGTTCACTTCATAGAATAAATCCAAGCCATGCAGTGCCTTGTTTAGCAGGTAGGATTTACTGGCGAGCCCGGCCAAACGCGGATCGCCGGTGCGATGTGCCGTCGAACCCAGCAGGTACAAAAACATCGCATATTGGTCAGAGTGAAGATGGTTGAAATAGGGGCGGCCATCGCGCTGAAAATATTTCATCACGCAGGCGGAGAGGCAGATCTCCAAGCGCTGCAGCGTTGAGGACAAGATGGCGGCGACCTGCCCTGAGGTAACGGGTTCGTTATCAGGGAAAAATAGATTGATCTGGCGGGAAACATAATCCGCCAGTTCTATGGTTGTCATCCGAGTTATCATGCTGCTATTCGCCGGTAAATCATCCGATTGTGCGTAGCATGGTAGGAATTACGATGCGGATTTCAAGCCTTAACCCAATATTTATGCCGGTTTCACGAAGTGGGTGATCACGAGGAGTGCCAGACGGTTACGAGGGCAAAGGCTTTTCCGGCAACACAAAGCCCACAGATCCCATCCGTCCCTGCTGTCCCCTGGTCAATAAGGTCAATCCGGTCAATCGCATCTTCCCTTCGCCATGTTCCACTTTCGCGTGATTTGCGTGTTTGGCAGCTCAAAATGTTCCCTGAATTTGCATTTTGCAATTTTCAATTTGCAATGTTTGGTTTTCTCGTCCCCTCAGTCCCATAACTCCCATCTTCTGAAATTTGAAATCTGAGATCTGAGATGTGAGATTGCAGCATTTCCAAAATTTTCTTAGTCGCTCGCCATCAGTCGGCGCTGAAGTATTTCGTGGTCCCAGCCGTATTGGCCATCGTCCCGTGGAGACGTTCAGCGTTTCCCTGGCGTCTTGGCGTGATTCTGGTCTTTTCCGTCCCTGCTGTCCCCTGGTCAATCCGGTCAATAAGGTCAATCGTATCTTCCCTTCGCCATGTTCCTCTTTCGCGTGATTTGCGTGTTTGGCGGTTCAAAATGTTCACCTGAATTTGCAATTTTCAATTTGCAATGTTTGGTTTTTCTCGTCCCATCCGTCCCGTTCCTTTTTACTGATTACTGGTCACTGATCACTTGTCCCTGCCGTCCCTTCCGTGCCGGCCGTCCTGGACCTGGAATTTCGCATTGCGCCTCACCCAGGGTGGCTCGTTCCTCGCGATGCTGGGCTGGAGGACGTAATCCCTACAGGATTAAAATGAACCCAGGAGCAAGCCGAAATCTTTGGAGGATTTTATAAACCGCATTCGGGCAATCCAGTATGGATTGCATCACCGGAGGCCAAGGTTGAATCGGCAAGGGGATTGGGGCCGATTCTACCTTGGTTACGCCGTTCACCGTGATTGGGCAACCCTGAAGGTGGTTGTGGCAGATGGTTACGAACCCCAGCCGGGCAACGCGGCCGCCTGCTTTACCCAGTCCGTCATCTGCGCCTCGTCGAAGTCGTCCTCGTGGATGTCAATCCAGCGCCCGTCCTTGCCCGTGCCTCCGGGGGGGACGGGTTGCAGCGACGTGCCGCGGAAGAAGGACACCTTGACGTAGCGGGTGAAGACGTGGAATCCCAGGAACCAGCCTTGGCCCGCGATGCCGTAAAATGGCGAGTTCCACTTCACGGCTTTGCACACGTTGGGCACGTTGCGCACGATGAGCGCGTCGAGGCGCGTCCCCAGGTCGCGCTTCCAGCCGGGCATCGCCGCGATGTAGGCTTGAACGGGCGCGTCGCCGTCGGCCTTCGCGATCTGCGGGTTGCCGCCGGAAAGGAGTTTCACCGGCTTGTCCTTTGCGCCCGTCTTCGGTGGGGTCTGGGAAACAGAAGTGGGTCGTTTCTTCATAGAGTTTCAGTGCCTAACAGTGTAATTGAACGTACTTTTCGTTCATGGTTTCCGTTGGCTATTTATCATGGCACCAACACTCCAAAAACAGGCCCCTCCGGTCAATGGAAAAACAGCCGCTTGCATAAAGCGTCTTTCATTTCTCCGCCTCAATGATCATCACGTGGCCGCCGTTCGGTTCCATGGCGATGGGGATCACGCTTTGGGAAGTCACTTTCTGCTGCGCGTGCGTGGTTTTGCGGCTGCCGGGGGTGTCGTGGTAGATGCTGGCCGTGTAGGTTTTGCCCGGCTTGAGGAAGGCGAGCGGGTACGAATGGGATTGGGCCTGCGGGCCGGACATGCTGGCGACGTACCAGTTGTCGCCCCGCCGCCGCGCCACGGTGACGTGCTTGCCCAGGTCGGTGGTCACTTTGATTTCATCGGTCAGGCCGGGCATCTTCTCGGCGAACTCGATCTCCGCGCCGCCCTCGCCGCCGGGGGACCATTGCTTCATGCCCGCCCGCACCGAGGCCCGGCCCAGGTAAACGCCCAGCATGGCCACTTGATGGCAGTGGGTTTTGGAGTTCTTGTAAATCTGCGGTGTGTAATCGAACGAGCCCATGATGCCCCGCGTGAACGGCAGCATGATGTCGTGCAGCGATTTGATTTCGGGAGCGATGGATGGCTCCGCCTCTTCCCCGGCGACGCCTTCCACGTTCAACAGGTTGGGATAAGTCCGGCAAAGGCCGTAGGGCAGGAAGGCGTCGTGGATCACGGCGATCAGCTTATGTTCCGCCGCCTGCTTCACCATGTACGCAATGGCCCGCTCATTCTGCTGGGAGGAAGGCGGGACGAACCCCGGCTTGACCCCGGCCAGGCCCCATTGCTCGTAAACGGTGAACACGTCATTGATCGCGTGCTCGCCGCCGAACTCCTTTAGCAGCGCGCCCCGGACATACAGGCAAAGCCCGATCGGATGTTTCAGGCTCTTGCCGTAGGCGGTCAGGGCCGGGATGTCCAGGTCCACGAAGTTCCCCCCCTTGAGTGAATTCGGCCGGAACGGCACATAGCCTTTGGCGGACTTCATCAGGCCGCCCTTCACGTTCTCCCGCCATTCCGGGTGATCGTTCCAGAATGGGCCCTTGTTCTTTTCGAAGTTGGCGATTTCCTCCTGCGTCCATTTGGTCTCCGCGCCGGACCAGGAGTGATCAATCTCCAGGTAATCGAAGTTATGGGCGGAGCCAAAGTCCATCAGCTTCTTGATCTCATCCGTCACCATCCGCGCGTTGTAAACCTGGCAGATGGCCTTGCCGGGCTTGATCCACGACGTGTCCGCAATCGCACAGGGCGGGTTCAGGTTCTCGATCAGGTAGCGGTTCTCCACCAGCTTGCCCGCCGTCTCCCCGATCACCATGGCCAGCCACGACGTCTTGAACGGGAGCGCGCCCGTCGCCGGGGAATGCAACCCGGCCACCATCACCCCTGGGCTGCCTTTCCGCCCGTTCCACGAAACCACGGAGAAGTCCGCCCGATCCGCATCCGTCAGCGTGACGAAGTTTCCGCCGCCCACCGCCACGGTCACGGCTCCTTCGCTTTTCTTCAACGTCGCAATCGTCGCGTTGCCATATTGATAATCGCGGGCGCTGTACACCACCTGGTCCCCGCCGAACTTGAACTCCGTCAGCAGCTTCTTGACGGTCACCTCTTTGAGGCCCGGCTGGGGCGGGAACACATACCGCACCGCCACGCCCTCGTTGTAAGCCCGCAGCACCACGTGGATCAGCCGCCTGGCCGCAGCCGTTTCCTGCAAGCGCAGGGTCAACTCGCTATAATGATCCCGCACCTCGCTCAGAAACCCCCAGACCGGTTTCCAGGTCGTGTCGCCCGCCGCCGTTTCCGTCCCGGCCAGCTTGTACGGGCCGCTGAAGTTATCCGGCGCAGTCTCCACGCCCAGCAACCCGTCGCGGATGATCTTATTATCGCCGTAAGCGACATTCCAGAAGGGACGCCCCTCCTTCAGTTCCACGGACACGACGATCTTCCCGTCCGGCGAGCGCACGGTTTCCGCCCCGGATGCCCCGCCGCTCGCCAGACCGGTCAACACCACCGCCAAACCCAAGATGGCTGACACTCTCATGGATGTTCCCCTTAAACGTCCTTCAGCTCCCAACCCTTGCGGAAGTACGGCTTGATGAACTCATTCGCCTTCTCATTATTGGTGAACCGCATGGCCTTGCCGTCCCAGAGCAGCTTCGTCTTCGGGAAGCGCCAACTGATGGCCCCCAGCAGCAGCCATTCCGTGAACGGGCTGGCGATGCTGAAGTTGGAGCACGCGGCGTCCCCGCCCTTGCAGGCGTTGATCCAATCCTTGAAATGCCCTGGCGAACGCTTGATGACCGTCGGCGGCTTCTTGTGATCCTTCGCCTTCGATTCCGGCAGCAGCCGCACGCTCTCCCCGCGCCCATTGGTGCCCATGAACCCCTTCGTGCCGATGAACAACTGGTTGTACTTGAACGGCGGCGAATCCGGCGAGGGCGGGTCCACCGGCAGCGTCTTGGGCGCCTGGAACGTGCGGGCCATGGCGCCTTCATACCAATAAATCGTCACCGGCGGCATCTTGCCCCCGGCCACGAACTTGTTCGGCCGCGCCGGGAACTCGAACTTGGCGATATAAGGCGGGTACGTGATGGGGTTCACCTCCGCCTCCGCCACCGCCGTGCATTCCACGCTCGTGGGGCTGCCCAACTGGAGCGCCCAATTCGCCGGGCCGAGGATATGAATCCCCCAATCCCCGACCATCTGCGTGCCGTAATCCAGGAACCCGCGCCAGTTCGACGGATGAATCTTGGTGCTGTACGGATGCTCTGGCGCGCGCCCGGTCCAAAGATTCCAATCCAGCGTGGGCGGCACCGGCTGCGCCGCCGGCCACGTCTTGATATCCCGCGCAAACCCGCCGCCGCTCATCGCGTGCACCTCGGTCACCTCGCCGATGTCCCCGTTCCAGACATACTCGCAGGCCAGGCGCGTCGCCTCGGAGGAATACCCCTGGTTCCCCATCTGCGTGCACACCTTGTACTTCTCCGCCGCCTTCGCCAGCAGGCGCGCCTCCCAGATGCTTTGCGTCAACGGCTTCTGGCAATGCACATGCACGCCCCGCTCCATCGCCCACAGCGCCACCGAGGCATGCATGTGGTCCGGGATGGTGATCGTGATCCCGTCCAGCGTCTTGTGCTCCTTATCCAGCATCTCGCGGAAATCCCGGTACTTCTTCGCCTTCGGATAAATCCCGGCGGACTTGTTCAGGAAATTCTCATCCACATCGCAGATCGCATAAATGTTTTCCCCGGCGACATTGCGGACATCCCCGGCCCCCTGCATGCCGCCCACGCCCACGCAGCCGATGTTCATCTTATCGCTCGGCGCCAGCTTGCCCGACCCGGCCAGCACATACCGCGGCACAATGGAAAACGCGGCCAACGTCGTGGCCGCCCCGAGGAAGTGACGCCGGGTCACTGACATTCCCGTTTGATTCTGTTTCTTCATAGCTCTCTGCTTTGATTCATGGTTAAGGACTGTTTTCCCCAATCATCTATGCGGAACGGCGCGCCTGGCAAGCCTTGATTGGGAAATAAACGGCTCCCCGCTGTTGGACCCGGCCAAATCCGAAATCCGAGGACCGAACACCGAAAGAATACCGAACACCGAATGCCGAAGGCGAACCGGACTGGGGTTTGATTGCTTTGCCTTTAGTCATAGTCGAACTTGCTTTTGGTGGCGCTGGGGCCCCACGTCTTGCGTGAGGCGTTACTGGAGGGCGTGTTGCCGGCGGCAATGGCGTTTCTCTCGTAAGACCGAGTGCTTCGGCACGCTGGATAGCTGCTGCAACCCCAAAACTGGCCCCGTCGACCATTGACTAGCCTCATCGTGTGCCCACACTTGGCACAGCGCGGAGTCTCTTCGATGAGGTTGATCAAAAGAAGGTCCTTCGAGAGGTCTCTGGAAACACTGTGTTCGTTGCGACAGGTCAATTTCATATCCGCCTTCCTCAAGTCGAAGGTCACCACGTCTCCGCACCTGCGACACATTTGCCGGTAGGTGTCGGCTTCGCTTGATCGGGGAAACGCTTGTGCCATCAACTTCAGGAGTTTGGCTCCATCTATTAATACAATGTTATTTTCCAAGGCAAACTTCTCAGCGGTTGAAGCGAAATTGCTGGTGGTAACAACGATCCCAGCATCCGCTTGCATCGTAACAATAGCTGCATAAAATTTTTGCAGCGCTGGGCGGCCAATTGGTTTATCCCTTGCATATCGTTTGCACTCTACAAAAGTAGTCTTCCCATCTTTAGTCAAAATCAAATCCCTGCCAAAATCGTTACTTAGGGGTGTCCGCTGAACGGCAAAACCTAGGGCACGATACATCGCAGCAATAGAGCCTTCGAACTCTTCCGGTGACAAGCTGAGTAGCTTATCCAGATCATGGTTCATCTGTTTGCTCAGCCGACTATGTTCATTGTGTCGCAGAGTCTCGGCTTCAGATTTTATTTTCTTGATGGCGTTTGCTACTCGGATCTCCTCTGCCGCAATCTGTTGGGTTCGCGCGGCTTCAAGGGCACAGGCTTCACATGTTGAACCTCCTTGTACACCGTGTGGGCAGCGTTCGCGCTTCTGCAGCATCTCTACGCGCCAAGCCATCACCTTATTACACAGGTAGATGAAAACCACCGAGACGGCGGCATACGTCAACCAAAACTCACCTTTAGATTTTGGCTTCGTGAAATACCACAGACAGCACCCTACCCACCACCACACCCAAAGAGATGTCAGTATTAGTTGCATTCCGCAGTGAGATGGGGGCACCAATTAGCGTGCTATGTCCATAATTTGGTAATAAGGACACTGGCTGTTGTGATGCAGCGCATGATTAAATAACAACATCAAAGTGAAAATGCCCCAACTGTGTCTTGTCATCGTCGCAAAGTTCTGGCCGGAGAAACGGGAGCCTATGATTTTCCATTTGAACAGTGGCTCCGCACTTTAGAAGGTGATTCAGGGCTGCTCCGGGATTCGGCCAAAACGTCCCGTATGATTTCTCTCTACAAACGCTCGCTCGCCCGGTGGAAAGAAGCTGATTATCCTTGTCCAAGAGTCGGGCCTCCAGGATGGAATTAGAGGGTAATTTCATGCACATATTGGTGGAGCGGTTGTGGTTAACAGTATTATTGAACGAACGTTTCGTTAGTTTTTTTCGGTTTCCAGTTTTTTGTCATGGTGCTGGCAATTTCCAAAAATGTTCTTGGGGTCAAGGCGAATCGGGCTAGGGTTTGATTGTTTCGTATGCTTTCATTTCTTGGGCTGATCATCTTCAACAGGTTTTTGTGACGGAGATTGCGGTCTCAACTCTAACTGAGCGGGCCTTGGATCAAGAACGTCAGTTAGAATGAAAGGAATTTGTATCGTTTCTACGACAAGAGCAAAAGGGAGATCCAAACCAATAACCAGTGGGGTCAAAAGGGGTTTTTCCTTAATGGCTATCATATCAACTCGTGTGGCCCGATAATATTTTCCGGGGATATCACGGCAACAAGTGCTGCCTGAATGCGCTAACCCGACACAACCAGTGGCCATGAACATGACCGAAAGTGCAGCCAATGCCGCCAAGCCATTTTTGATTTGTTTCCTATACCTGTTCATACGTTCACTGGCCATGATGTGGTATCAGATCATTGCTTTTTACTCACGGTGCATGTGGACGACCCTACGCCCACTCCCGACGGGGAATCAAGCTACAACTCCAACGGAGTTACGTCCTCCAGCCCAACGGTTGAATCGGTCAGGGGAAAAGGGCCGATTCTACCTTGGGTACAACGTCCACCGTGACTGGGCAACCCTGAAAGTGGTTGTGGCAAACGCCGGTGACCCTCATCCCAGGGTAAAATGACGCAACCGCCTACGGGGTTGATGGAGGCTATAAATATTTTCGTGTAAGTGGCCGACGATAGCTGAGAGGATAAGAA
>JBAXGN010000163.1 GCA_037139415.1 Verrucomicrobiota bacterium
GGCCATGCGAATAGCCCGTTCGGCTTGGTCGCCAGGCAAGGCGGCACCGAACTAGGCCATCCATACACAAGCATGAGTCACTTTTACGATACACACGCGCACCTGGCCACTCCGCCCTTCAGCCAGGATTTACCACAAGTGCTCGACCGCGCCCAAGCGGCGGGCATCACGCGCATCGTCTGTGTGGCCACCGATCTGGCCAGCAGCGAACGGGTCATCCAACTGGCTGAGCAACATGATTGCCTTTACGCGGTGGTCGGTTGGCACCCCAGCGATGCCAACGCCGCCCCGGAGGATATTCGTCCCACCCTGCGCCAAATGGCCGTCCATCCCAAAGTGGTCGCCTTGGGCGAAACCGGCCTGGATTACTATCACCTGCCGAGCAAGGAAAAGCGGGGGACCCTGGCGGACGATGATCAGCTCAAGCGCAACCAGGCCCGCTTGTTCGCACAGCATTTGGAAGTGGCCGTCGAAACCGGGCTAAACGTGGTCATTCATCAGCGTGGCCCGTGCTTTGACGAAGTTCTGGCCTTGTTCGCCCCCTTCGCCGCCCGGCTGCGGAGCGTGTTTCATTGTTTTGCCGAGACTCCGGACAACCTGCAGCGCATCCTGGCCTTGGGTTCACTGGTCAGTTTCACTGGTATCCTCACTTATAAGAATGGCCAAAACATCCGGGACGCGCTCACTGCCTGTCCCCTCGACCGGTTCATGCTGGAAACGGACTGCCCTTATTTGACCCCCGAGCCGTTTCGCGCCCAGAAGATCCGCCGTTGCGAACCGGCCTTCACGCGGGAAACCGCCATGATGGCAGCCCAAGTCAAACAATGTTCGCTGGCGGATCTTTCCGCCGCGACCTGCGCCACCGCGGAGCAGTTCTTCCCGAAAATGAACCGCGCACATTGAGCCAGTTCGCCCTCCACAATCAACGCAAAGGCGGGCCGGCGATGAAAAGGCGATGGCTGATCAGGAAGAATCCCGCCTAACGACTCACCGTCAGCGTGGTCGGCTCGGCAGTGATTTTCAAGCCCGGCAGGGTGATGAGTCCGTTGGCATCGGCGCTGCCTTTGCCTTTGACGGCGCCAAAGGTCCAGGTGAATTCCTGCCCCGGCTTGACCGCCAGGTTCTGAACCCGGCGCAGGGAAACATCGGCGGTCGCTTCCCCAGGGATTTCAAACGTCGTCTTGAGCGCGGCCGGCGTAATCAGGAACAGCGACAGCTCCAGTTTTCCCTTGGTGTCGCTGAGGTTTTTCCAACGGAAAAAGGCGTTGAGCTGGCCCACGGATTTGCTGTTCAGATCATCGGGCCACGGCAGCTTGCCATTGCCGGAAGCATTGGCAAAAACCGGGTAAGCCTCGTTCTTTTTGACACTCAGCCAGTCGAACGAATTGATCAAGTCGTTGACCTTCTCGATCGCGGCGTGGTTGTTGGCATGGCCGAACGGTCCCCAATAGAAATACAGCGCGTACTTCCGGTCATTCATGGCCGCCACAAACCGGTCATGGCCGGCCGACCAGCGGTCATTCTGGGCGGAATAATCAATGGTCACCGGCGGATCGGGTAGCCGGACCTGCTCCGGCACCACTTGCGGTGGAAAATACATCCGCTGGGAAACATGTTCGATGCCAGCCGGCACATTCGCCTTCATGGCGGCAAACACATCCCCATGACGCAGCCCGATTCCGAGTGTGCCGCTGCCGCCCATCGAGTTCCCGCATAGATAAACCCGGTTCGTATCAATCTGGTATTTCGCGATCACCCATTGGATCGAATCCAGCACCCGCTTTTCGACTGGCATAAGCTCGGCGCCGGAATTCTTTTTGATCAAGTTGGTATCCCCCAAATGCATGCCGCCCCACCACCAATCCCCCTTGTTGGCACGGCAGTCGAGGTACAGCGCATAGAAATCATCCGGCGAACGATAGATGTCATGGTTGCCAACCTGGCGGGTGCATTTCAAGCAGGACACGACATCATGTCCCGCCGAATGCAGCACGACGTACAAGGGCGCATTCGGACGTTCATTTTTGGGATGAACCACAATGAAGGTATCCTGCTGGGGACGCGGGTATCCCCAGTCCGGCTTCACCCCGTGTTGAAAGACTTCAAACGCTCGCTCGTTGATCAGCAGGTCGGCAGGCTGATTGGTACTCAGCGTCGGGCTGGTGGATGGGCTCCATGCTTCCGGGGCCGAAGCACTGGCATTCGCCGCCGGCGTTTGGCTCAAAAGCAACAGCGTCAACGCCACCAAGCCAAGGTTCTTTTTCATATCAGGTTCTCTTTGAATTTCATCAGTCGTTATCAAATCGCATGGTTCCCTTATCCGGTTCTGAATCGCGATTTTCCGTGCGACGTTGTTTGAAAAGATCCGCGCTCCGGGAAGCGCTTCCGGCCCGCTCCAGCGGCGGCTTTGGGCGCGGGACGCTTGACGAGTTCAAAATCCACCTGCTTCTTGAAGCGGTCCACCTTGAAGATCTGCACCACCACGCGGTCGCCCAGTTGAATTACGCGTCGGGAGCGTCGGCCAATGAGATGGCTGCGCTCTGGCTCGAACACAAAGAAATCATCTGTGAGCGAGGAGAGGTGTACCAGGCCGCTCATGCCCAGGTCCGTCACGGAAACGAAGAACCCGAAGTTGCGTACGTCCGTGACCAGCGCGTCATAGGTGTGGCGCGGCCCCACCTTGAGCTGGGATTCCAGAAAGGCGAAGAGCTTGACCTCTTTGCTGTCCCGCTCGGCGTCCGACGAATTGCGCTCGGTCTCGGAAAGGTGATTGGCCACTTCTTTCAGCGTGCGGGGCGATTCCTGATGCGTATCGAAGAGGGCGCGGTGGACCGCGAGATCGGCGTAGCGGCGGATCGGCGAGGTGAAATGGGCGTACTTGGCCTTGCTCAAGCCGTAGTGCCCCAGCGGCTCGATGGCGTAGCGGGCGCGCATGAGCGAGCGCAGGAAACCGATCTTCAGCGCCGGGCCGATGGGCAGCGTGGAGAGTCGTTGCAGGAGCTTCTGCACCTCGGTGCGATGGTTCAGGTTGCCGCAGGGGATCCGGTGGCTCAGCACTTCCTCGCGGTAATCCCGCAGGCGGCGCTCGGCCGGGGCCTCATGCACGCGGTGGGGGGCGGGCCGGCGCAGTTGCAGCAGACGCGTGGCGACCGCCTCGTTGGCCAGCAGCATGTATTCCTCAATGAGCTGGTGCGAATGATCGTTCTCCACCCGCTCAATCCGCAGCACGCGCCCCTGCGCGTCCAGTCGGATTTTATTTTCCGGGAAATCCAGGTCCAGTGAACCGGCCTTGAAGCGGGCGCGGCGGATGCGTTGCGCCAGCGCATGCGCCTGGTGCAGTTGCTGGGCGAGCGGGTCGGCGGGCGGCTGCTGGAGCAGCGCGAAAACTTCCTGGTAGGTGTAGCGGCGCTTGGAATGAATGATCGCCGGGTAAAAGCGGGTCTGGAGCACGGCTCCGTCGTTCGTGAGCAGGAACTCGACGCACTTGGTCAGGCGGTCCACGCCCGGTTTGAGCGAGCAAAGCTCGTTGCTGAGCGCCTCGGGCAACATCGGGATAACGCGATCCACCAGGTAGGTGGAATTGCCGCGCTTGCGCGCCTCGACATCGAGCGCACTGCCCGGCTTGACGTAATGCGAAACATCGGCGATGTGCACCCACAGCTTGACGCGATCCCCGTTGACCCGCTCCAAGCAGATGGCGTCGTCAAAGTCTTTCGCGTCATCCGGGTCAATGGTGATGACTTGGTGCGCGCGGCAATCCACGCGGCCCTTCAGTTCGTCGCCCCGGGGCACCCCGGTGGCGGCGATGGCGTCGGCCTCTTGCAGCACCGGCTTGGGAAAGTGCAGCGGCAGTTGGTACTGGCGCAGGACGGAAAGCATGTCCACCCCCTCCGCGTCCGGCGGCCCCAGGATTTCGATGAGTTCACCTTCGGGGTTGGTGTGGCGGGATTCCCAGGCCACCATCTCGACCACGACTTTGTCGCCGGGATTGGCCGGACGACCGAGATCGCGCGGCGGCGTCACATAAATGTCGTGCGGGATGCGCGGGTCATCGGGAATCACAAACAGGAACTGGCGGCTTTGCTGCAAGGTGCCGACGATCTGGGTGCGCTTGCGCTCCAGGATGCGCACCACCGCGCCCGTGAGTTCTTCGGCCGGGGCGGAACGCAGCCCCTGTGGCTTCACGTCGCGCCGCACCAATACGCGGTCGCCGTGCATGGCGGTGCCGGTGGCACTCTCGATCACGACGATCTCCGGCAGGCCCGGCTCGTCCGGCTGGAGGAACCCTTTGCCCTGGCGGTTGATCTGGATCACGCCCGGCACGAGGTCGGCTTCGCGGGCCTGGATGTAGCGGTTGCCCTTGGTGCGCACCACCTGGCCGTTGCGTTCGAGGTCGCTCAGCACCTGCTGCAGTTCCTGCTGTTGGTTGGGGCGTAATTCCAGCGCCCGCAGCAGTTCGGGCACGTTGGAAGGGGAATAGTTTTTGCGCTGAAGCAATTTTAAAATCAGGTCGTACATAATATCAGTATAACACCGTTGGGGAGCTTTTTACAGTCGGAAAACAGGCTTTGGAAGGCAAAAGATTCTTGGAACGCCGGCCTTTTCCCGGCCATGCGCCCGCTATTGGGCAAGGGGCTTGATCACTTTGGCCATGGCCAAAGCGAAGCACACCGCCCTACGTCCGCCCTCCACAATTTCTTTCCGGGTCATCTGCATTGCGACAAAGTCCCGCGCCATTTCAGCGCCGGTAAAATGCTGCGCAGTGGCCAGCTCAAGCCATTTAAAGGCCTCGGCCCGGCATTCTGACGTATCAGCCTGCGGCACCCGGCTGGCCCGGGTTTGCCGCACGCCCAAATGGTATTGCGCTTCCGCGTGGCCTTGATTCGCCGCCTTGCACAGCCACTGCAAAGCCAGTTCCTCGTCCTGCCCGCTCCCGCCACCCTGACCGTATAAGACACCCAAGCGGCATTGCGCCCCGGCATGACCGAGGCTGGCGGCTTTTTCATAGCACTCCAGCGCACGCGCAGGGTCATGGGTTTTGCTGTCCTCATCGGCAAACGTGTCCCCGAGGCTGAACAGCACCTCCGCCTCGCCCGGTTCCTGAACCTCTGTGCCCGCACCGGTAAACCTGTCAAGCTTCCTGAAGCGGCTTAGCCAACGGCCAATAAACGCGATGCCCATCACTGGTACTCTAACCCAAGTTGGCATTCGGCACAAACCGAATGCTGATAATTCCGCTTGGGGACAGGATTCCGTGGGAGGAGGCGCCGACTAATCATCCGCGTGGCGCGCCTTCAACATCGCCGTGAAGCGGGCTGCCTTCTGTTTGCGGCGTTTCTTTGCGCTGGGTTTCTCATAGCGCCGATGGTTGCGGTACTGGACCAGCGTTTGTTCCCGTTCCAGTTTCTTCTTGAGGCGGCGAAGCGCCTTATCTACTGGTTCTTTTTTGCGTAGTATGATTTCGGTCATAAAATTAAATATTGGGTTCTGGAGTGGATGGTGGGGTAGCTACCGGGGCGGGCAGGGGAGTAGCGGGCTTGGTTGGGGCCGCATTGACCTCGCGCTCTGAACCCGCAGGTTTGCCGCGCTGCTGGCGTGGCAGTGGACGCAGCATGACATTAATGTTGCGCTCCACGCGTTTGGGGGCGGCGTCCGTCCGACCAAAGGCGGCCAAGTCGGCGACCAGTTTTTCCATTAACTTCTGGCCAATCTCCGGGTGGCGCATTTCCCGTCCGCGCAATCGCATTACCGCCTTGACCGGCAAGCCCTCCTCCAGGAACTCACGGGCATGCGTAATCTTGGTGTTATAATCGTTTTCCGCGATACCGGGGCGAAGTTGAATTTCCTTTAATTGGATGCGCGCACTTTCGCTGGATTTTTTCTGTTTCTTGGATTCTTCGTAGCGAAATTTACCGTAATCCACCAGGCGGCATACCGGCGGCACGGCTTGCGCCGCTATTTCCACCAAGTCCACACCTAGGTTTTGCGCCATGCGTAACGCATCGGTCAGGGAATGGACACCGATTTGCTGATTGTCAACACCGATCACCCGGATTTCCCGGGCACGGATTTTACCATTCAGCCTGTGCTGGGGCGCGGTGGAATAATTGCGCGGCGTAAAAGGCCGACTCACGCTGCACCCGCCATTTGCTTAATACTCATTGAATGTTCGTATATATGTCCTCGCCAAGCGAATCGCCGCCGGTTGGAAGACGCAAAGACCAGCATATCCGGCTTTACCGGCTCCATAAAGCGAATTCTTTATATATTTTCCACCTATTCGGCCCCGATCGCTTTAGCCAGGTCGGACTCGTGCTTTACCCGGGCGGCTCCGATATCGTACTGCTCGTTGTCCGGATGCTCTGGATTCAGCGGGGAAATGTCGCGCAACTTCTTGATGATCTTGGGCAGTTGTTGCAGCAGGTAGTCCACGTCTTCCGCCGTATTATAGACCCCCAGGCTGAAACGCACGCTGCCGCGCGCGCGCATCGGGTTGAGCCCCATGGCGGTCAGGACGTGTGATGGATCGAGCGAACCAGTGGTGCAGGCTGATCCGCTGGAAGCGCAAATGCCGGCTTGATCCAGCAGCATCAGCACGGCTTCCGCTTCGACAAAATCAAACGCGATGTTGGTGGTGTTGGGCAGCCGCGGTTCCTTGGGGCCGTTGCGATAGGTGTGCGGAATGGTGGCTAGGATGGTCTGCTCCAACCGGTCCCGCAAAGCGCGCACCCGGGTGTTCTCATCCTCCAGCGAAGCCATGGCCAATTCCGCCGCCTTCCCGAAGGCGATGATGTTGGCCACGTTTTCCGTGCCGCCGCGCCGGCCGCGCTCCTGATGCCCGCCAATGATGTACGGTTGAAACTTGATGCGCCGCTTCACGTAAAGCAGGCCAATGCCCTTGGGGGCATGCAGTTTGTGGGCCGAGAGAGATAGAAAGTCCACGCCCAGCTCCTTGACGTCGAGCTTGAGTTTGCCGGGCGTCTGCACGGCATCCGTATGGAACAGCACTTTCTTGTGCTGGCAAATCTTCGCGATTTCCGCGATCGGGAAAACCACGCCGGTCTCGTTGTTGGCGTACATGACGGAGACGATGGCGGTGTCTGGGCGGATGGATTTTTCCAACTGGTTCAAGTCGAGCGAACCATCGGATTCCACCGGCAGGAAGGTGACATCGTAACCGCGTTTGCGCAGGTATTCGCCAAAATTGATGTTGGCGGAGTGCTCGACTGCCGTGGTCAGGACGTGCTTCTTATCCGGCTGGGTGATGAGTGCGCTGTGGATTGCGGCGTTGTTGCTCTCCGTGCCGCAACTGGTGAACACGACTTCCTTGGGATCGGCATTGATGAGCGCTGCCACTTGTGCGCGGGCCTCCTCGACGTGCTTATGCACGAGGCTGCCAAAGGAGTACGCGCTGGACGGGTTGCCCCAGTATTCGCTCAAAAACGGCACCATCGCCTGCACCACCTCGGGTGCAACCCGGGTGGTGGCGTTGTTATCAAAATAATAAACCTTTTTATCCATAGTTTTTGTTTTCCCAGCCCTTAAACAGGACTAAACTTGTCTGGTTAAAGATTAATAGACATCCGGCGAAGCGCAAGTGGCAAAATAAGGTGTCAATTTAAGTTTATAAGTTTATGGATAGACCACCGTGAGCCCCAGTCGGCGTCCCAGATCAAGTTGGCGCTGGTCCAAAGTACAGAAATCCGTGGAGCCCAGAACCGAGGCAGAGGCAACGTGAATAATGTCCAAAGTCCGACAGCCTACGACTGCTGTATGATTCTGTGCCATCTGTTCGGCTGCTTGAAAGATACGATGCCACGGCCCATGACATGGAACCAGCAGGCCGGCAATCAAGTCGTTCTCCACTTCCTGCCAGCTCAGTTGTGCTTCGATGGGGGTAATCCGTTGCTGGAAAACCGCGAGACTCATCGCGTTACGGAGTTCGAGCCGGTGAAACACAGTGAAAGGCAGCGGGACCGGAGTGACTTTGCGCCCCGCATCCGCCTTGGGCGAGTTTGCGTCGGTGGCATAGAGAGAAAATAAAACGCTGGTGTCGGCGTATGTTTTCACCAGCGTTCCTGTTCTCGGGTGGTCAAAATCAAGTTTGGCAGGACTTTATTCCCGAAAATTTTATATCGGCGGGCCGCGTAGTCAGGGAGCGCAACAGGCAAGGATGCGGCACCGGGGGAAGGTCCCTCTGTTTTCTGAAGGACCTCCTTGCCTGTGCCTTGCAAATCGTCGAGCAGCCAGCGGGCGATTTCCCATTTGGCTTGCGCTGGCAACTGTTGAAGCGCCGATTCAATTTCCAGTACCTTATTCATGACTGTAATTCACAGGTCATTTTCTATTCGCAATGCCGGTTGTAACCATGATGATCCAAACCGGTCTCACACCGATAAATTAATACTATACCCTTGGGATGTCAATAAAGTGAATTAGCCCCCTCATTTCAGCGTTTGTCACTGGATATCCAATAGTATGCTGTGGCCGGCAGCAGTTTGATTTCCCGTGCGTTGCCGACCGTTCCGGAAGTGGGATAACCATTCAGGTCCAGCGGGGTTACCTTTAGCTGGGCTGCGTCTGGACGCTTGAATTTTACCGTGCCGGTGAATTCCTTGAACTGCCAGGGATCTTTGCCAATGCTGGCGATGCGTTTTTGGCTGGCCAGGGATTCGGTCTGGAACCCGCCATTTTTTTCCTCGGACATCACTTGCAGCAGAATGCGGCTGGAAGTGGCCAGCGGTTGATTATCCAACGCCACGGCAATGATGTGGCCGAGTTTCATGCCGGATTCGATGGCCAGGTCGTGCAGGTCGGCTGGGCCGTTGGCTTGCAGTGCTCCGCTCAAGCCTTGCGCTTTGGCGGCGTTCAAGGTTAGCACCCCTTTGCCGTAATCCAGCTTGAGTTCACCCGTGCTGCTGGTGACGCTTTGTGCCGGGCGGTTGATGTATGGCTTCAGGTCCGCCAGTTTGGTGCTGCCTGGGCCGGTGACAAAACGCACCGCCGCTTGACCCGCATAATGCAGCAACGGGTCAAGCCGTTGGCCTGGTTTGACCTCCGCTGCGGCAGGAACGTCCTTCAGGCGCAGTTCGTCAAACGCGGCGTCCTGTGGCAAGGGCGTACCCTTCAGGGCCAGCAGTTCGTCTTTATTTAATTCCACTTCCGCCAAGACTTTTCCGGTGCTTACCAGCCCTTGCCGGTAAAGCAATGCGGCGGCTGGAAATTGCCCCATCATGGCGGGCGACATCAAGGTCCACGGCTGCATCCAGAAGCCAGGTTTCACGTTCCAACCAACGCCATCGAAGGCGAAGTGGATCTGAGCATCCGTATCCTGCAACGCGCCATAGGCGGCGTAGTAAAGCGGCGCTTCGGAGCGGTATCGGTTGGGGCGGGTGAAGGTCGTTTCGGAAATCATCGAGGGTTTGCCGGCGTATTTGATTTCCATCACCGGATGATTGAACTGCCGGGGTTTCCCTGGCGACTCGTTCTCGAACCGCAGCGCGCTGCGGTCGCTGTAGGTGTGGCCATCCCGCATGGACCATTCCGCGTTGCTTCCCTTGTGCCCGCAGCCAAAATAACCGTGCCGGTCAATGAAATCGCATTCCGCATAGCTCATCTTTTCCAGCGGCCCCAGGTATTCCGGGCTGGCGGTGGTCCAGTTCGAGGCATTAATGACGCCGCGAAAACCCAGCTTGCGCAGGAACTGGTACATGGCGGCGTAATAGCGGGATTGCACTTCGTAGAGGAACCGCGCGGTATCCTGATCGCGCACTTTGCGTTCATTGACCACCGCCCACAATGGGCGGAAGCCCATGCGCCCTTCGGCGGGCGCATCGCGTTTGACGGTCACGTTCCCCCAGGCTGCGCGCGCCTGCTCCAGGCTGCCATACTTCTTGATCAGCCAATCGCCGAACTGCTTTTCCAACGGACGCAGTTGGACATCGGGGATGTTCTTCTCATCAAAGGTCCAAAAGAAAAACGAATCTTCATTCACGATCTCCAGCCCAAAGACAGCGGGATCATCCACCAGCCGTTTCCCGGTTTTGGGATTGGGCGTCAGCAGTAGGGCCCGGAACCAGGCTTGATGCCGCTCGATGAATTGCGGGTTGTACATGTGCACGGCAAACGGATGTTGTTTGCCATCATAACCCGGCAAAAATCCATCGCCCGGCTTGGGGGACAGCCATAACGGAAAGTAGATCGAGAAATGTGTGTAAATGCCCTCGGCCTTCATGGCCTCCACGATTTCCTGCCGGTGGGCGATGGTTTCCGCCTTGAGTTCCCCGGTTTTGCCGTCAAACAGGCCGCCGTGCGAACGCACCAGATTCACGCCGTGCTTGGCCAACAGCTTGGCGGCGTTCCGCAGAGCCGCTGGACTGGTGGCGTCGTGGGGCGGCCCGTTCACGGCCCAGAAGCGAACCGGTTGACCGTTCCCCGTCATGATAAAATGCCCATCCTTGGCGCCAATGGGACCGTGCTCACCCGCAAACTTTTCGTTGAGAAACCGGAGATCCATCGGGCTGTCATGGAAATCGTCGGGCGTCGGGTTCCATGGTTGCCAACCTTGGTTTTCCTTCGCCAGCCGCGATAATTCTGCCCCCATCTGGTCCGGCTTGGCGGTGCCCATCGGTTGGAACGGCTCATCAATGAACAGGAAACAATCAATCAGACCGTGATTGTCCGTCCCGCCTGCGGTGTTGAAACGAATACTATTATCACCGGCTTTCAGCGTGACCTTGCCCACCTTGATCCAGGCGATAAAACGCAAATCCGGTTTGCCGTCCTGGGCGAGGTTGACCTCCCCGTATTTCTCGCCCTGAAAGTTCACCTCGGTGGTGGTCCCGCCGTTCAGCGCCCAGGCCAGCTTGGATTTCACCGGGTTGGCACGCAGCCAGAAATCATAGGTCCCCTCCTTGGGCGCCTTGAACCGATACTCGGCCTCGCCCGGTTTGTCCTTGTTGAAGTTCGAAAGAAAGTCGCCCCCCGACAACTGGTCGCGCTTGACCTGGTCATACCACCACGGATGCCGGTTCATCTTGTTTGCCGTGGGGCTTTCCCCCTCGATCCATACCCATCCGGCCCGCAAAGGCTGGCTGGCCAGCAGCCACAGCATGGCGATGGCCGGTAATACCGAGCGCAGTGAAATGTTTGACATGGGTGTTCTATAGCAAGCGGCTCCACCTTTGGCAATTCACAACTGCGGGTCCCAGCGCTGGTCGGAAACCAGCTCGTGAAAGTACTGAGGATCAATCCAGACCAGATTCTGGCCATGCGGGCAGCCGTGGCGGCCAATCCCTTTCCCACAAACCTCAACTATCCTTGTGGCCCCGTGCTCAACGGCTGACGCTCGTCATGGGGTCGATAACCGGAAGAACAGATTGCCAGCGGACGGTGAAAGGATCACCGTCCGCTGGCTGCCGTTGAGGGCCGGTGTGTTGGAGATCAAAAACCAGGCCGTTTGTTGGCCCAAGTTTGTGGTGCCCTGAAGGGCAAACAGGCCGGAGGGATCGCTCCAGTTGAGCAAGCTCTGGTGGTTGGATTGACCGATGGCCAGACGGGGCTGCGGCAGGCTGATATGGATGGCTTGGCGGCTGCTGGTGGCGGCAAAGCCGGTGTCATCCGTACACCGAATCGCGTTGGTCACCGTTCCAAAACCGGTGGCGGTTACGACCACGTTCATTGAGGCACTGGCATTTCGTGCCAAGCTTCCCAGCGTCCAATAAACCCAGTTGTCGCCAATGAGGCAGCCGCCGCGACCAAAATAGGCCCACTGCACCGTCAGTTCGGCTGGGACTTGGTTGCTCATCACCACGCCGGTCAGGTTCAGGTTGCCGATGTTGCGCACGGTGATGGTGTAATTAAACGAGTCGCCATAATTCAAATTCGTGGCGGAGTAACTGACCGTTGTATTCAGCACTGGCGCGGCGGTGACGGTGGTTGTGGCGTCTGCCGCCAAGTGGGCTTGCTCCAGGTTCCCGGCATTATCTCGGGCCACGCTGTAGAACCCGTAGGTGTGGTTGGGCTGCGCGCTGAACGTTCCGGCCGTGCTGCTGCTGGCGGCCACCCAAAGGGTCCACGGGCCGCCATTATCCGAAACAGAGACGCTGTAAGTGGCTATGCCCGAACCGCCCGCATCGTCGGCACCGGTCCAGGAGAGCGGGATTTGGAGGGACGGGCTTTGCGACGGCAACGTCAGGACGTGGCTGGTGGGGGCAACGGCGTCAATCGTGAGCAAGGCTTCCTTGGCGGGATTGGTTCCGGCCGCCGGGTTGAAGTCATCAATCTGGTCCGTCGCAATCGCCGGCTGGCCGTCGAACGAGATCAGCGCCACGTTGCGCAATTGCACGCCCGTGGGCAAACCGGCCTTGGCGTGGATGGTGTAATTGACATGCCCCTGGCCACGCCCGGTGCCATCTTCGGGGGGCAGGAAACCGATGCTCACCGGCGGCGGTAGGCTGGTGTTGGGATCAATGGACCGGAACGTGGCCGTTACCAAACCCGAAGCGGGATTGATCCCCACCTGGATTTGCACCTGGAAATTGGTGCCCAGATAGCTCACCGCCACATTGGTCGCAAACGACGCCGTCCCCGGCGGCAGGGCAATCAAACGATCGCCAAACCCAATCTCCGCCACATTAAACGTGCTCCAATCGTAGTTGGTGCTGAGCTGATCCGTGATGATCACCTGTTGAGCGGGCGCGGAGGCGTTGGTGAAGTTCTCAAAATCTATGCGGTACGCCAAGGTGCTGGCCGCGGCCCAAAAACCGTTCGGGCCGTAACCGGCGGGCCCGGTCATTTGGTTCGGGTCTGTGGCCGTGGTAACTCCAGTTGCGCCGCTGGCACCACCGCCGCCGCCAAAACCTCCAGGACCACCAGGACCGCCGGAACCGCCGGAACCACTGGGGCCGCCCGGCGGCGGAGGTGGCACCACTGGTGGAGGAGGTAGGGAGCATCCGCCCGTAAGCGCGGTCTGAACCATCTCACTCAAACAAGGCTGCACCTTATCCCAGGACCAACCGGCAACACCTTGCCCAGGGGGCGCGTTAGGAACAAACAGGTGCAAAAGCCAGGCAGAAATATCACCGTATCCTGCCGTTCCAGGCGGAGCGTTGGGATCAAAAATGGCGTTATTGATGGTGGTCCCGTATGTGCCATAGGCACCCATTGCCCAAACCACTACTCCGACTGCTCCTGCCTCGACTGCCACACTCATTGCGGCTCCAGCAGCATAGGCACCGCCACCTATAACAGCAGTCCCAGCCGCTACCATTCCGACGCCGAGACCTGCCTGAGCCCAAGGACTACAACCGCACGTTCCGGCCGGGTCGATTATAGCCGTTGGAAAATTTCCAACGTAGCGCCTCACATTAGCATCTCCCGTCAGCATTCCCAGGGGATCTTCAGACGCAAAGCTGCCAACCGCTGGCACATAATATCGAGCCCGCATAAATTGAAGCCCGTTTTGCTCAGTTTGCACTCCAAACCGACCAACAAACTGAAAGGGATTCGGTAGCGACTCTATTTTTCTTAGTAAACCTCCGAATGGCGAGTAGGCATAAGCGTTACCAATGAAACCGGCATCGGTAACCATTTGTTGAACATTTCCCAACGCATCAAACGTGTAGCGCGCTGTGCTGCCGGATGCGTCGATTCGAGCCAGCAAGCCAATGGCATGGTCGTAATGGGCTGCCAAATTACCGCTTCCGTCATACTCTCCGACGACGTTTCCCAACCCAGCGGGATCAGCCACAAAACGTGTAGTTATAGCATTCTGTGTTATCGCGGCTCGATTTCCCAATCCGTCGTACCCGTAATTCCAGGTTCCTTGCGGTGACGTTACCCCCAGCAGCCGGTTTTCATCGTTGTAAGTGTACGAGGTCGTTCCCTGGGCCGACACTTCCTTGATCAGGTTGCCATCCGCATCGAAGGTGTAATTGGTAGCGCCGACCGCGACATACTGGTTGAGGTTGTTTGCCGTGTAGTTGTTGGTGACTCCGTTTTCAACGGTCTGAATGCGGTTGCCGACCGCGTCATAAACATAGAGCAAATCCTGGTTGGCGATATTGGTGGTGGCGGTGGCGAATACCGCATGGGTCAACTGGCCGAGGTCGTCGTATGTGTACGCCCAGTTGCCATCGAGTGAACCCATGGCAGTCCGCCGCCCGCGGGTGTCGTAGCTGTAATTGAACCGGGAAATCATGGTGCCGTTGGCGAGGGCGTTCGTCAGGTTGAGAAGCTGGCCGGCGGGATCGTATTGGTAGGTGGTGAACATCCCGTTGCCGAGCGTCTTGGCTGCCAGGCGCCCGGCTGGGTCATACTGATAAAGCACGACCGGGGCGTTCAATTCGTTCGTCATGCTCTGCAGCCGGCCAGCCACGTCGTAATAGTAATTCAGCCGGTGGCCAGTCTGATCCAGGCTGCTGAGACGCCGGCCTGTGGCTGCGTCGTAGGTGAAGGCCAGGAGTTTTCCGCCCGGATAATCCATCCGGGCCAGGCGGTTGCTGGCGTCATACGCCATGCTAACCGTTTCCAGCGGGTTGAGCTGGGTATCGTACGTGGTGGTGTTGGTCAGGTTGCCCTTGGCATCATAGGCGTAGACCGTGGAGGAGCCATCGGCAAAATACTTGCCGGTGACCCGCCCGCTATTGTCCGACGTGTAAAAGGTCTGGCGTCCCCGGCGGCTGTTCCTGGTTTGCATGTTGCCCCTAAAGTCATAGCTCCAACTCTCCACACTGCCATCCGCGTACGTGGTCATTTGCAGGTTGCCGTAGGGGTCGTAGGCGTAACGGGTGGCGTTGCCTTTCGCGTCGGTTACCGAGGCGAGCCGGTTATAGGGGCCGATGAATTTGAACTGCGTGCTGTGCGCTAGCGAATCGGTGCTCTTGATCACATTCCCTTGCGCATCATAGCTGTAAGTCTGCGAGCGCCCGGTTGGGTCCATCATCGCGACCAGATTGTACGTGTCGTCAAAAGACTTATGCACGGCATTGCCCAGAGCATCTTCGGTCTTGGCGAGGAGCCCGTGATGGTCATAGTAAAACTTCGTGGCATTGCCGAGGGCATCCGTGACGGTCACCTTGCCGCCGACCTCGTAACCAAAGGTCACCGCTTCATTATTGCCGCCCAGATAGCTGCCGGCCAGCCGCCCAACGGCATCGTAAGTGAAATAGCGCCAGTTGCAGCAGGAACTGGCAACGGCGGTCAGCGCGTGCGCCAATTGCGGATTGGCGGTTGCGGACTGCGGATCTGTGTAAGTGTAGGTAGTGGTACGGCCATCGAAGTATTGGGCGGTCAGCAGGTGTTCGTTACCGCCATCGTAGCTCAGAACGGTCTGGCGTCCCAGGTTGTCGGTCAGGGTTTGGATGCGCCCGGCTGCATTGTAGGCAATCTGAATGCTCTGGCCCGAGGAATGGGTCAGGCTCGCAAGCAAAGTGCCGGCGTAGCCCAGCGTGATGCGATTACCGTTCAAATCCTCCACAAAGCTCAGTTTGCCATCGGCTTGATAAAACGAGACCATTCCCGACTTCTCTGTCACGGTGAATGCCCCGCCACCCGCCGCAGCCAGGGTGCCATAATCTCCGGCCTGCGCAAAGTAGCCGCCTCGCGTGTCCGGTTGGAATGTACGCTGGGAGCCGCCGGGACCGAAAATCGTCACCGTGCCATCGCTGCCTAGTTGCAGGGAGTACTGCCAGTTATGCGACCAGCCCCGGCCCAGCGGGCCGAGCGTGTAGCGTTGGGAAATGGGTTCTCCGAAAGACCGGGTGAACGTCAGCGGCAAGCCTGGGGCGGCTACGGAGGCATCCACGGAGGAGGCCAGGGTTCGCAGCGGGCACAGGCCGTCCGCCTGCATAAGCTGGAAGGTCAGCAGTTTGTTGAGATCGGACACGTTCAGTCCGAGGCGGCCTAAATAAGCAGCGTTGTTGTCCAGCATGGTCACGTAATCGCCCCAGGTTGAACCGACCCGGTTGGTGAAGGCCACCCAAACGGCGGCCCAGGCGTCGTTGGGGATCGTGGAGGGCTGCATGTTCGTTTGCAGAGAGTTCCAGTCTGTCGGCGTCGGGTCGTCCGCCTTGACCACGCCCAGATTCCAATTGATCAACGGATGACTGAAATCCCAGGGTTGTTGCCAGCCCGCGTAATAGACCGGCACGTTGAAAGACTCGCCGGGCTGCAACATCCCGGGCGTCTGGCCGGAGGCCAGGAACTGGATGGCGCTAAACAGCCCCGCTGGGCGCGCGGAGGTCCATAGTCCCTGGGCCACCAGCGTGCTATCCAGCGTCAGAAACGCACCCGATAGCCCATTCCTCGTCGCGTTCAACACCAGCAGCGGCGCCGGCATCGCGGCATCGCCCGTGTTGGCGTATTGGGGATAGATCGTCGCCGGCATGTGATTCCCGACGGCAGCCGGCAGGGTGAGCGAGGTCACCAGGTTTGGGGCCCCGTTGGCCAGCACCTGGAAGGCGTTGCTCAAGGTCACCGAAGCCCCGGCTCCCAGCGAAACGCGCACCGAATAGGTTCCCGGCGGCAACGCCCCAGCCGCTTCGGTGGCGGTGATTTGGGTGAACGAGTCCACAGAAATTGAAGTCGCGCCAAAGACGTTGTTCGAGCTATCCACAAATTGGACTGCGCTTGACCCATCGAAACCAGAGCCGCTCAGCGTCAGTGTAGATGGTGCGTTCCTCCCAGTGCGGTTCGGGGTGACGGAAGCCAGCAACACCGCCCCCGACGAGGCCGCGACCGTGTAATCGCCTGGGGTCTGAATGTTGTCCGCATAAACCAGCACATACCAGTTGCCCGCCGTCGCCATTGGAACGAGCAATTGCTGCCTGGGAACGGACGGGGCGGTCGCGCTAAAATCGTAGGTTGACGGGGTGGGGGGGAGTCCGAACCGGGCATAAACCAGGCAGTGATTGTTCCCGATCAAATTGTTCACCGCCACCACGAATGGCGCGGTGGCGGGTACGTTGAACTGGAACAATTGTGCCTGGCCACTAGCGGCAAATTGCCCCTGGAACGGCGTTCCCAAAGCCAGGTTGGTGATGGCCGTGCCAACCAATTCAAAGGCGTAGATCGCCCCATACTGCCCGTTTAGACTGTGCGCCTGGACCGAATAATTCCCTGAGGTGGGCAAGGTGACAAAATCCGAGTCCGTGGCGAGATTGGTGAACCCCTGCCAGCCATTGGGCCCGCGCAGATCGAAACCAATTCCCGACCCGGACAGGTTGACCAGGTGGAAGCGCACCTGCTGGTTTGAAACCTCGCCAAAGTTCCACTGGTCCACGCTGAATGGGGTTTGGATGCTACCGCTCACAATCTGGCCCAACGGCAACGGCATCACGTTCGGCGTTGTTTGCCACACCGTGACCATATAATGCCCCGTGCTGGCGGGGGCAACCGTCGAAGCATGCACTTGGATGCGGTAGGTGGCATCGTTGGTGACGGCGATGCTGGAGAGCAGCACGGCCGCGCC
The DNA here is from genome assembly GCA_037139415.1 of Verrucomicrobiota bacterium. Taxonomy (NCBI): domain Bacteria; kingdom Pseudomonadati; phylum Verrucomicrobiota; species Verrucomicrobiota bacterium. The sequence goes on from JBAXGN010000163.1 coordinate 17,471, forward strand.
ATTGCTGGTGTTCGTATTCGAAGCCAGCACAACCTCATTCGTGTCCACCACCATCACTTCCACGTAACCCAAGTAAGGCGGCACACCGCTCCCGCTGCCTGGATCAACCAGCACACTGTAAAGTTGTCCGGCTCGCGCAAAGAACGTCCACTGATCCAACTGGCCCGCAGCTGCAATATTCCCCAGGGCCGGGTTGTTGAAACCGACGGGGCCGCTGTTAGGAATCTGGGTCACCGTGCCACGCAGCACCCTTCCCCCAATCTGCACCCCACGCGCGTAAACGTGAAAGCCATTCAGATCTAGTGTGCACCCAGATGGAACCACTAGCGAGTTGACGTAGAGCGCCTCATGCCCCGTACCACTGGAATTTGGGTACTGATCAATGAGTTGCACATAGGTGTTGTTGCCCAGGGTGATGGTCCCGTAGTTGAAGTTGTGAATGAAGCCCAGTTGCGAACTGCCCAGGTCCGCCCCCATCACTTCCAGAGCTTGCGGTGAAGCGAGGGTGCCGGCGCCATTGAGAACTAGCGTGCCCAGCGGGGCAAACTGGCCAAGATTCCTGGTATTGCCCAGCACACTCGCGGTGACCTGAACCGTGCCGCCCGCCTGGCTGATCAACGAGTTGGCCCCGTTAAAATAAACCGAGTTTTGCAAGTTCACTGTGCCGCCCGCCAGGGAGATGATGTTCCCAGAGGTTGACGGCATTTGGGGAACGTTCAGAACTCCACCGCCACCCGCCTCCAAGCTGCCGCTGTTTTGAAAGCCGCTCGATGGAAGCCCCACGGTTCCGGCAGCAGCAAAAATGATGCCCGTATTTTGAAAACTGTTGGCGTTAACCGTAATGGTCCCACCGCTGACGTCGGCGGAAATCGTGCCCTGGTTGA
>JBAXGN010000164.1 GCA_037139415.1 Verrucomicrobiota bacterium
TGCGCCTGGTGTTCAAATTGGTATCAAGCTAAATCTGGCAGATGCGGTGTTCTGACCTTGGGTTCACCGCCCCACGTGACTGGGCAACCCTGAAGGTGGTTGCGGCAAGGGTGCCGGGGAAAATTTTGGAGTGCGGTGGCAACTGCCGGGGAAAAAGGGGCGGCAGGCGACACCACTTTGGATTTCAACGCGCCAGCCATGATTCTTCAACCGCCATCGCCTAGCGCCACGAGTTCAGGACTTGTTTGGACAACAATAAGAGCGTTAGGACATTCATCCAAAGCGGCGTCGTGGCCCCTGCACCCCCGCCTTGCCGCACGCACTCCAAAATCGGTGACGGCGCGAACTTCAGACTGTGCTTGGTCATAGGCGAACCCCATTTTCGTTTCCGGCCCTAACCCCGCCGCAAACTCGGGCGGCGCACCGCGAAAAACCGGGGCTCGACCTCCAAAACCAGCCAGCGGACTTCCAAAGCTCGGAAGTCCGCTGCCTGCGTTACGAAGTGGACCTCGAAAACCATCCAAAAACGTCAAAAAATGAGGATTTTCGACTTTAATGGCGGGCGTTAAAGTAATCTCTGGCACCCATTCACGGCCTATTTCGCTCCCCTCCTGATTATGGGACTTTTTCGGGTTTATCGGCACCACGGAGGATTCGCTGATCAAGGGTTTTGGCCAGATGCTGTAGGTTGCTGTCCTGCTCCCAATGGGTGGTGTCATTCATCGCGGCGATCCGCACCTTAAAGTTTCCCCTGCGAAACCACAGCGTGGCACCGGTGCTATTTGTAGCCTGGTAAAAGACAGCGGCATCTCCAAGATCGTTAACTGGAGCCTTTCGATACTGATAGGACGCAAAAGTCAGCAACTGCTCAAAGCCCGCCCTCAGTTGCTCTTTGTTCCGGTAACGTTCTATTTGAACCTCGTAAAGGCATGACCTGTTTGTGTTCTGAAAGGTGAAGTGAGTATTGCTCCAGCCGCTGACCGCGTGCTCCGGGCCTTCCACCGTAGCACGGATTTCCTTCTTGAACGAGTCCGGGAATGGCGAGGCAGTATGCAAAATCTCGGAAGGTTGGCTGAGCGGGTCGAATAGCAGACCGATCTCCCGCTTCCACGCAGGCCCCAATGCTTCTTCACTTGGAAGCATCGCTAATACGGACTGCGGATCAGAGCCGGCAGTTGCAATTTCCGGTTTCCCATGAAGCAGCGGATCGTGTGGACGGACAACCTGACAAGCCACGGCAAAGGAGATCACGAAAACGAACCCAATGACTATCTTCGTTTTCATAATGAATTTGACAAAATATAGAGTGAACGGCTCGGCCATTAACGCGTCGGAGCCACTACTACGCGAAAACCGCAGTTGCTGCGCTTAGCGTTGGGCAGGCTGCTATTGCGGAAAGAGGCGAGTAAATCCCTGGAATAATAACCACCCCAAGATCCACCCCGCAACACCCGGTATTGTTGTTTGGCATCAAACCAATCCTCGCACCATTGCCATACGTTTCCGCCCATGTCATACAATCCAAACTGATTCGGTTTAAAGCTCCCTACTGGTGAGGTCCCCGGATAGGTATCCACATGCAGTGATTGATCGTAGTTCACCACGTCCTTTGGCGGCGGCCAATGGTTGCCCCACGGATAGACATCTTGAAGTTTTCCGTTCTTATCGCTTGGCGTGCCGTCGCCTTCCTGATCCCCAATCCCCACCGCATAGCTCCATTCCGCATCCGTCGGCAACCGATACTCCAGCCCGGCTCCCAGTCTCCCTTCGGCTCGCTCTTTTTGGCTCAACCATGCGCAAAATGCTTTGGCATCGTGCCAACTAACATACGCCACCGGATGGATCATATCTTTATCATTCATGAAAGGCTGCATTCGATTCCAATCTATGCGGGGATTGGAATAATGCCCGTAATCCTGCACCCGCACGTCCCAGATACAAAACAGAACCTTGGTACCCGGCACCATCACGAATGGCATGCCAAGGCTGTTGGTGCGGTGTTCGCCCGGTTGCAATTGAGTTCTGGCAGTCGTCCAGAGTTGGGACCTTGCGCACCCGCTTGTCCAAATGAGGATGGCAGCCAACACGATTGACCAGAAGATATTCCGCCAAACTGGGAGCCGTGCTTTCATGATATGGTAAACTACCAGCGTCATGGTTAAAAGGCAAGTCGGATGAACCAGCCGGATGAACCAGGGCTGCATCAAGCGCGTTGGTGCGACAAATAATTCGAGGTGGGCAAGGTCTGTGGTGCCGTACCCCCTCACCTGTTTCCTCTCCCTCGGGGAGAGGATTGCATTATCCGGCTGAGGGAATCGGCTTAACGGATTCACTTTCTTGTGGGTAATTCCGCTGCCATGGGAACACCCGAACCGCCGCTTCCAGCTTGAACCAAACCGAGCCTGAGGCAGCCCTATCCCCTGTTGGTTTTGTTGGGAACCTTGGGTTTGGCTTTGGCCAACGCCTGCATTCGGACCCGTGCCCGCTGCACGTGCCCCAGATGCAACCTGGCGGCGATCCATTTTATCGTCAGGGTCGTCTCCCTGCGCAAGCGCACCGCCAAGGCCAGCTTCGCCGGATCACTCTTATGGCGACGCTCCAAGTCCGCTTCCTTCCATTTCAAACGCTTCAATTCCTTGGCAATGATTTTCTCGGCCTGGTGCTCCGCCGCCTCGCTCCGGAGGCCGCCCGCATGATGTTCCCCCACCTGCCCCGTGATCCGGGCCAGCACCTGCTGCCGAAACTCCTCGCTGCCCAAACACCATCCGTGCCGCACCGGGCCCCATTCCGCGCCGTCATCTGCTTGCTTGCGCCGCGCCTCCATCCGCTGTTCGAAGGCTTCCCGGCCCTTGGCATTATGTAATCGTGGCAAGACCGCCAAACGCAAAATGAAGTGACCGCCTAAAAAACCGAGTGTATGCTGAGGGGAGGCTAAATTTGTGGAAACGAAAATATAAATGAAAACCGTGACTTCGCAGAGCGCGTACGATTTCAATCGTCGTTCGTTCTTCCGTACGGCGCTGACCGGCGTGGCCGGTGTGGCGACGATGCCGCCGTTGACGCAGGCGGCGGACGCGCCTGCCGCCAACCGACCGGGCGGCTATCTCGAAGCGGCGCGCGAGCTGCCTTTGCGCGCGGATGCGGACGTGGTTGTTTGCGGCGCGGGCCCGGCCGGCTGCGCGGCAGCCATCGCCGCCGCCCGGGCGGGAGCGCGCACGCGGCTGTTCGAGGTGCACGGCTGTCTCGGCGGCGTCTGGACGGCAGGGCTGCTCACGTACATCTTCGACTTCGACAAGCCCGGCCTCACCCGTGAACTGGTGAAGAAACTGGATGAACGGGACGCGCGGCGTAGTAAAAATCCCAGCCGCTTTGTCTATGAGCCGGAGGCGATGAAGCTGTTGATGGAGGACCTGTGCGTGGAGTCCGGCGTGAAGTTTCAGCTTCACACGCGCGTGGCGGCCGCTTACCGCGAAGGGCAACGTCTCACCACCATCGTCACCGAATCAAAATCAGGCCGTGAGGCGTGGGCGGCACCGGTGTTTATTGACGCGACGGGCGACGGCGATCTCGGTGCGCAGGCAGGTTGCGAGTGGGACATCGGCCAGGCGAAGGATTGTCCGTGCCAGCCCCTGACCATGAATGCGCTAGCCGTGGTAAAGGATGTCCAGGCGATCGGGAAATATATTTCCTTCAACGGCACCGATGAATTCACCGGGCCGGGCGGACATCTCGCTTGCGTGGAAGCCTTTAAGGGCGAGCTGAAGCGCGCCGGCGTCGAGACCTCTTATGGGCACCCGACCATTTTTCCTGTGCGCGATAACCTCGTCATGTTGATGCTCAATCATGAGTACAACATTCTGGCCAACGATAGCGCGAAAATCACGGAAGCCACCGTCCGGTCACGGGCGGAAATCCATCGCGTGGTCCGGGCGCTTCGTTCACTCGGCGGCGTGTGGGAGGGGCTGCAAGTCGCCGCCACGGCGGAGCAGATTGGCGTGCGCGACGGGCGGCGGATTCATGGGCGCTACACGGTTACCAAGGCGGATTTGCTCGCGGGTGTCCGGCAACCCGATGCCGTCACACGCGCGACCTTCGGCGTGGATATTCACGCGGAGAGCCGGGAGAAAAACCGGAACGAAACAATTTCGCACGGCGGCTTCAAAACGAAACCCTATGATATTCCCTTGCGCGCACTCATTGCGAAGGATGTGGACGGCCTGATGATGGCGGGCCGGTGCATCAGTGGCGATTTCATTGCCCACGCCAGCTATCGCGTGACCGGAAATTCCGTGGCGATGGGTGAAGCTGCGGGTGTCGTGGCGGCGATTGCCGCCAAAAGCAAACGCCTGCCGCATGAAGTGGAATGGCGCGAAGGGGCGGAACAACTGGCGAAACTCTGGCAACGAACCTGACATTGGTGGGCGCATGGAACCGAACAGCTCAATGCGTCCCACCTTGAATCAAATTCATTCAAAAACGCGACTCCACCAAGCGCACGGTCCCGGGCATTCCGCCCAAGGATCAGAATAAACCCTTCGCGTTGTTTGAAGATAAACTCAGAAATCCAAAAACGGGAGATAAACAATGAAGTTCCATGTTCGTAAGTTTCTTGGTGATCGGGGCATCGGGTTCGTTGAGTCTGGGTGAGGAAGCGGTGTAATTCGATGGCCAGAGGGTGTTTTTTTGGGTTTCCTGGTAACCTCCCGTCCAGTTTGACCGTCTATAAAATTTGACATCCCCAACGAATTGGGAAAGATTGTGGCATTAGACCATAACGGCACGACGACCATTTTATGCAACCATTAGCAAAAAACGCTTTCGGGAGAGGAAATCTTATGAAGCCGCTTCATTTAAACTGTCTGAAACGAATGTTATGGATGGTGATTGCGGTCACCTTTGTGATGTTATCGTTAACGAAATCGCACGCCACGATCTTGACGGATGATTTTAAGACTACGAACACCGCCATGAATAGCACCAACGTGGCGGGTGGCACTGGATGGGCGATGCCTTGGATATCTGGTTCCAGCCAGACGAAAATCAACACCTCTGCCAGCATCGCCTATACCAACGGAGGCTATAACATCACCCAGGAAAGTGCGAGTGGCATGTTTTATACCTCCACACCCATAGGTGCCTCCATGCGCGGTGGGGTACGCTCCAATTCGGTGCCTTTGACCGGCACGGTCTGGTTCTCAACCCTGATGACCAATTCCGCCACTTCGCAGTCTTATATTCACGTTAACTCCGCAAATAACGGCACCGGTGGCACATTAAATTATAATCCCTCCAGTCAGTATAATATTGGCATCATGAGCAACTCGTTTGTGGTAGGATATGGTTATAACAGTGCAAATAATAGCGTAGCCAGTTTTAATTTTACACCGAGTAACAACGTTGTATCTGGTTCACATTTGATCCTGGGCCGCATCACCTTCCAAGCCGCCGGCAATTTGGATCGGATCGAAGTCTGGATTGACCCCACTCAATTAACCAATCTGCCAAGTCCGCTATTCTCAGAGGTGACACGGGATATCGGTGCTAACCTGTTTATTGTGGGTGTGGCGGCCAATGGAAATTCGGCAATTGACGCCATCCGCTTCAGTGATGGCGGCGGTGATCCAGTGGTGGCGTATTATGAAGTCACCGGCACCACCAATTTAAACAGCGGCGGCTTTTCAGTCATCACCAGCGATGCACAGGCCCAAACCGTAGGTTGCGGCGATACCGCAAACTTCAGCGTCACCGCCAACAATAGCCCGCTGAGCTATCAATGGTATTTCAACGGCGCGGCCATCGGCGGCGCAACCAACAGCATGTTGACGCTGCCGGGAGTCACGGCGGCTTCGCGCGGTTATTACTCGGTGGTCGTGTCCAACGTTGTGGGCCTTACCCCGGGCATGGCGGCCCTGCTGACCGTTACGAATTGCAACTTGGATCTGGTCTGGCGCGGCGGTGCAGCCGGCAACCCGAGCACTTGGGATTCCGGTGCGACGAACTGGGCCCCTTCAACCAATCTCGCACTGCGCCTGCCGTTCGGCAACGGAGATAGCGTGACCTTCACCAATGGGACGACGTATCTGTCTGTGTCGGTGACTGGTACCAATGCCCCCAGCCGTATGACTGTGGTGGGTGCCAGTAATTACGTCTTTGCCGGAGGTGTCATTGCTGGGCCGGGACAAGTGAGCGTAAATGTCAGCAACCAAGTTAGCTTCAATAACACCAATACCTACACCGGCGGCACCATTCTGAGCAACGGAAACTTCTTTTTCTATACTGGCGGTTTGCCGGGTGACTCCACCGTGTATGCCGGGCAGTTCGTTGCCAATTCACCTGGTACGTATGCGGGGAATATCAACAACATTGGTGGCAAAGTGGTGACGACCTCTGGGCTTGCGGGGACGGCTACTCTCGCGGGAAGCATCTCAGGCACCGGGGTGGTGGAACCGCATGGTGGTACCATGGTGCTTGCGGGTACTAACACCTATACCGGTACCACCCTGCTCACCGGCGGTAAACTGGTGTTGGCGGCTACCGGCTCGATCTCCAATACCCCCAGCATTACCCTCCAGGTCGCCACCAACATTCTGGATGTGAGCGCCGTCAGCGGGTTTACCCTGAATGGCCAGATGCTTGCGGGCATTGGCTCGGTGGTCGGCAATGTCAGCACGCGCGCCGGTTCCTCTCTCACTCCGGGCGCGACTGGCGCGGTCGGTACTCTGACTTTCAGCAACAACCTGACCCTGACCGATAGCGCGTTGAATTACGACTTCGGCTATGTGACCAACGAGGCGGCCAACGACTTGGTACTCATGACGGGCGGGACCCTGACGCTGAACGGAACCCTCCTGGTGCTGCCCAACATGCTCAGTTATCCTGCCAATGGCACGTACATCCTGATCCGGGGCTTCACTGGCACCGTACAGGGCAGTGGCTCGGTAGCCACCCCCCCGGCCTTCTCGAACCTTTGCCAGAGCGTCACCTTCGATCTCTCCCAGCCCGGAGTGGTGCTGATGAACATTACGGTCCGCCACCAATCCCTCGTCTGGCTGGGGACCAATGGTCCCGCCTGGGATCTCAAGCAGACCACTAACTGGTTCAACACCGCTTCATCCGCCGCCGATGGGTTCGTGCCCGGCGATTCCGTGGTGTTTAATGACAACCCGACGAATGGCTCCGTGACCCTGACGACCTCGCTCGGACCGACGGCGCTCACGGTCAATAATACCAACCTGAGTTACATATTCTCGGGCAGCGGCAAGCTCAGTGGACCGATGGCCTTGAACAAAAATGGTTCTGGAACTTTGATCCTGACCAATACGGGTGCCAACGACTATATGGGAGGGACGTTTATTAATGGCGGACGCCTCATAGCTGGTCTCAACCACTTGCTGGGTGATGTTTTGGACAACGGGGCGCTCATCCTCACCCCGGCGGCGGCGGGAACGTTCACCAACAATGTCAGCGGCTCCGGTTCACTCACCAAGTTGACGAGCAACAGCCTGAACCTCTACGGCAGCAACAGCTATTCCGGCCCGACCTATATCAGCACCGGTGGCGGCACCAGCGGCGTGTCCATCACCAATGTGCAGGCGCTGGGTAATTCCACCAGCATCATCGTCAGCAACAACGCCTTCTTGAAACTCATGGGTTTTGTCAATGTCTCCAATAAGGCCATCAGCATCACGGGCAGTGGCGATAACCAGGGGGCGTTACAGGCGGGCGGCACCAATATCTGGGATGGCCCCATCACCCTGGGAGTGGACCAAACGCGGGTGGGCGGCGTCACGGGCTCCGCGCTCACCCTGAGCGGCCCGATTGATTCGGGAACCAATATCTATGGATTGGCCGTCCGCCATGCGGACAATAACGGGCAGGTCATCCTCAAGGGCACCAATACTTACAAAGGAGGATCCTATATGGTAGTCGGCTGGACAAAACTGGCGGGTGGCGATAATCGCCTGCCTACTGGCTCGCCCGCGGTATTCGGCAACGCTGCCAATACCGGTAACGCGACGCTGGATCTGGCCGGCTTCAATCAACAAGTGTACGGGATGGGTTCCGTGGGAACCACGATGCCGATGCTGGTCACCAATAGCGCCGGCACCTTATGCACCCTGACGGTTAGTAACGATGTGACCGCACCCAGCACCACTCGCGCCGCAGTGATCGGCGCCATTGCCTTCGTCAAAAACGGTAGCGGCAGTCAGACCCTCACCGGCACGAGCACCTATAGCGGTGGTACCGTTGTCAATGCCGGCACCTTGTTGATGAACGGCAGTGCGACCGGCGCGGTCTCCGTGGCGGGTGGTGCCCTCGGCGGCACCGGTAAAATCGTTGGAACGGTCACGGTCCAATCGGGTGCCGGGGTGACGCCTGGCAACGGATTGGGCAATCCCGGCACGCTGACGGTGTCAAATACGCTGACGCTGAATGGCGGCAGCAGCCTGTATTTGGATCTGGCCAATAGTACTGGTACCACCACGAACGACTTGGTCAACCTGGCTGGCAACCCGCTGGTTTTAGGTGGCACCGTCACCGTGCTGCCGAATCTGATCAACGGCTACCTGACCAATGGCACGTACACCATTATCAGCAATGCCGCCTCCATTTCTGGCGATGTCCCCACCTTGCTGGTGCCGGGCGCGGGTTTTGCCAGTGCCTGCCGCAGCGTCACCTTCTCCACCAACACCGGGGTCGGGCCGTACAACGTGTATCTCACCATCAGCGGCGCCAATCAATCGCTGGTGTGGCAGGGCAACCATGGTAATAACTGGGATTTGCTCGTGACCACCAACTGGCTTAACACGGGCTCCTCGAATCCGGATGTTTTTGCCCCGGGGGATGCGGTGGTGTTCGATGATACGGCAGTGAATGGCAATGCCAGTTTAACGACTGTGCTGCAACCCGCCTCGGTGGTGGTGAATAACACCAATCTCACCTATCTCTGGTCGGGCAGCGGCAAGTTAAGCGGCACCTCCGGCCTGACTAAAAATAGTCCGGGGACCCTCATTGTCGCCAACAGCCTTACCAATGATTACACCGGTGCCACCGTGATCAATGGCGGCACCCTTCAGGTCGGCAACGGCGGCCCGGCCGGCAGCTTACCCGGCAGCATCACCGACAACGGCATGCTGATTTATAACCGCAGCGATGATCTGACCATCAACTCGGTGATCCAGGGAGCGGGCAGTCTGACCAAGGTGGCGAATAACAAGCTGGTGCTGGGAGCGACCAATACGTACACGGGCCCGACGACGAATGCCTCCGGAACCCTGGAAATAACGACGGCGAGCGTGCGCAATGACATTGTGAACAACGGCGTGCTCTCCATCAATCAGGCGGCGGATGGGGTGTTAACTAATAACATCAGCGGCAGCGGCGCGTTGTCGAAACTGGCCGGCAATACGATCACGCTGGCTGGCATCAATACTTACGGCGGTTCCACCCTGGTGGGTGCGGGCACTTTGCTGGTGACCAATTCGGGTGCTATGGGGGTTAGCACCAGTGCATTTATCACCAATAACGGTGCTATCAAGCTGAACGACGGTGTGGTCATCAATGCGTCAGCCAGCTTGCTGGGGCCCACTTATGCGTCCTTTGGCGCCTTGCAGGCCAACACCAATGCCGCGTGTGCTTGGAATGGCCCCATCACTTTGGGCGCTGATCAGGCGCGCGTTGGCACGCTGGCCGGCGGCACGTTGACGCTGGGCGGTGTGATTGATTCCGGGACGAATATCTACAGCCTGATGGTGCGCAATGCCGATACCAACGGCGTGGTGATCGTCACCAACGCCAGCACCTACAAGGGGTGGTCCATGGCGTATGTTGGCACCACGCGTCTTGGTGGCGGGGATAACCGGTTGCCAGTCGAGGCGGTGCTTTCCATTGGCAATGGGGCGAACCAGGTGAGCGGTATTCTGGACCTTGCCGGTTACAATCAGCAGGTGGCTGGCTTGACCAATCAGGGGACCACGATTCCGATCTGGGTGACCAATAGTTCGGCCACCCTATCCACTCTGACGGTGAGCAATAACACCGCCAATACCTATGCCGGCAAGCTGGGTGGCGCTTTGGCCCTGACCAAACTGGGCACCAACACTCTGACGCTGAACAGCACCAACGAGTACACGGGGATTACCGCCGTCAGCAATGGCACCCTGCTGGTCCAGGGCAGCATACCCGGGGCCGCGACGGTGGCCGCTGGCGCGCTGGGCGGCAACGGCTCGGTTGGCGGTCTGGTGGACGTTTTGCCCGGGGCCGCGTTGACTCCGGGTAACGACCTGGGCAGCAAGGGCACCCTGACGCTTTCCAATGGCCTGATACTGGAGAATGGAGCGAATATTGCTTTCGACCTGGCCAGCAATACGGCTATCACCAACAACGATCTGATCAACCTCGCGGGCAGCGCGTTGACCTTGAATGGAACCGTAACCATCCTGCCTAATTATCTTAACGGCGTCCCGGGCGGCGGCACCTACACGATCATCAGCAACATCAGCTCGATTACCGGCGATGTGCCCACTTCGTTTGTGACCACTCCGGGGCTCTCGAACCTTTGCCAGGGGATCGCCTTCTCCGTGAGCGGCAGTGGTCCCTATGAAGTGGTCATGACCCTGACCGGCGTTCGCTCCCTCATGTTTTGGCAGGGGACCAATGGAAATAATTGGGACTTGGGAGTGACCGCGAACTGGCTAAACATAGGCACGATGCTGGGCGATGTCTTCCAGAGCAATGATGCGATCCAATTTGATGATACATCTACCAACGGCAATGTGCTGCTGCAAGGATTGTTGACCCCGAAAAGTATCGCTGTGATCAACACCAATCTGAATTACACTTGGACGGGTGGTGGCATCAGCTCGGTGGGTGCGCTGTACAAAACGGGCACAAACCGACTCACGTTGCTGGCCACCACGAACACGTATGCCGGCGGTGTCGCGCTCAACGGTGGCACGCTGACCGTTGGCAACGGCAGTTCCCTTAGCGGCAATCTCACTGCCACCAATGGCACCCTGCTGGTGGATACAGGCGGGGCGTTGCTCAGCGTCAATGCGGCGGTGAACGGGGCCACCTTGGAAGTCACCGGGGGCGGTAGCCTAACGGCTGGTACGCTGATTGTCGGCCAAAATACGGCTAATAGCACGAATAGTGTCCTCGGCGGCAGCACCATGTCGGTGGGTTTCGGCTCCACGAATGACTTAATTGTGGGCTATCGCACCATCAATACCAACGGAGCGCGTGCATACATGGATCTCTCCGCCGCCGGCAGCTTGGTGGCCAATGTTGGAAAGTTATGGGTCGGTTACAATACCGATGTGAACACCGTTCAGGCAGCAAGTGGCAGTTTGCTGCTGGCGACCAATAACAACATTACCGCCACCAATATTACCATCGGGCATGTCACAGGTGGCGGTGGGTTTAATAATACGCTGGTCAACGTGGTGACGTTCGGGAGCGGCAGCAACCTGGTTACCACACCCAAAATGGTGGTGGGCAGTTTGAAGAGTTCCGTCCGGATAACGTTGAATACCGGGGGCACCCTGATCCTGAACAATGGCACCAACCGCACGGATCTCACCATTGGGAATAACGCCATTGATACCTCTGCCACGCCCACCAACGTGGTGGATCTCAGCGGCGGCATTTTTGAAGCCAGCCTGAACACGCTCCTGGTGGGCTCCAAATCCCTCGGCTTGGCCGGTTGCGAGTCCGCCTCCATGATCCTCAGCAGCAATGCCGCCAATAGCATCAATGTGAACAGCATCCTCTTGGGCAGCTTGTCCGCAGCCACGGGCGCCACGTCCTATGCCATCGGCACGCTCTCAGTGGGACAGGGCACTCTCACTGTGAATTCCAACGTCACCCTGGCTGCGCTGACCAGTGTCGGCAGTGCTTATGGAACGTTAACCCTCAACGGCGGATCGGTCAGCATGGGGGGAGATATCCTGAAAGGCTCGGCCAGCAATACCGCGAATGCCGCTTTGATTCTCAATGGCGCGACGCTGGACCTGCGGCCGGCCGGGCGTACCACGAATGGCGTCATCGGCAGTGCGACCAGTCCGATCACCACCAACCAGTTCCTCAGCGGCACGCTTCGCAATGTGGGCGAAGTCAACGGCGGCGGGGTGGTGATCAAGACTGGCACCGGAACGCTCATCCTGGATGGCACCAATACCTACACTGGTCTCACGATTGTGAGCAATGGTACGCTGGTAGTTAGCGGACTCCTCGGCACGAATGCGGTCGTGGTCGGTGGTGGCACCTTGAGCGGTTACGGCACCCTCAACGGGGCGCTGAATCTTCAGAGTGGCGGCACGCTCAACCTGGGTACCAATCTGGGTGTGCTGACCATCAATAATAATGCCACGCTGGGCGGCTTTACCGTGCTGAAAATCCGCAAGGCCGGCGCCACGCTGGCCAATGATCGCCTGACAGGCATCAATGCGCTGACCCTGGGCGGAACACTTACCGTCCATGCGACCGGCGACCCGCTGATTGCCGGGGATGCGTTCAAACTGTTTGATGCCACAACCGGCAGTGGCAGCTTTGCCACGTTCAATCTGCCATCGCTGACGACCGGGCTGACTTGGGATACTAGCCAGTTGCACACCAGTGGCTCCTTGGCGGTAGTGGCCGTCGCCGCCATTACCCAAGACCCGCAACCGAATGTTCTGATCACCGGCGTGGGCTCCAACGCCACTTTCACGGCGATTGCTACGGGCACCGCGCTCCATTACCAATGGTACTTTAACGTCAACACGCTCATCCCCGGCGCCAACACGAATTACCTGGAGTTGGTGAATCTGCAGACCTCCAACGCGGGGATTTACACCTTGGTGGTGACCAACATTACTGGTGTGGCCACCAGTGCTCCGTCCACCCTGTTGGTGACCAACCACGCCGCCGCGCCGTCTGGTCTCGGGATCACTCCGTCACCAACCAACGCGGTGGCGGTGAGCAACGCGGTGAGCTTTACGGTGTCGGCCTCGGGATCCGCCCCGCTGTACTATCTGTGGTACAAGAACTCGAACTTTGCGGCGGCGGTTAGCACCTCCATCGGGGTGACCAATCCGGCGGTGTCCTGTGCCAATGACAACGACTACTACAACGTCATCGTCAGTAACGCGCAAGGCACCGCCAGTGCGGGACCGGTGTACGTGCGGGTGACGGATAGCAATGCCCCGGCGTTCACGGTAGCGGTCGTGGCCACCAACGTGACCTTGATGAAGGGGACGAACTTCAGCCTGCCGGCGATTGGGCTGGCGGCCAACTGCCACCTGGCGACGTACCGGTGGTATGTGAATACGACGAACCTGTTGGCGGGTCAGACGACCGCGACGTTGAGCCTGACGGAGGTGAAGCTCAATGATGCGGGCACCTATACGGTAATCGCCTCGAACCTGAACGGGCTGTCCGTGATTGGCACGGCGGCGGTGGTGACGGTGCAATACGTCGTGGAAAACCCGGGGATCACGGTGAGTGGGGAAACCTTCCAGACGACGGTGAATGCGGAGTTGGGTCGGGCGTACTGGTTGGAGGCGCGGGAGAGCCTGACCACCGGCACTTGGACCTTTGTGCTGGGGGTGACGAATGTGACCGGCCCGCAGGTGTTGCAGGACGCGGCGGCGGCCGGCCCGTACAAGTTCTACCGCATCGGTAGCGCCCTGGCACAGTAATCTGAAAAGTATAATTTGACGCCCATGCCCTCGGGGAGAGGAACTCCTTCGCCCCCAAGGCGGGAGCACCAGCATAGAAAAACCGTAATTCTTCGCCGGCGCAGAGCGAAACACGTGCTGCAAATTATCCAGGGCGGTTTTTTGGATCTCGGTCCATCCTTGACTCTCTTCGCTTGGCGCGTTAGAAACGCGCCACATTATTAATGCATGAAACCCATGCCGTTGGTCAGCCTGTTGATTCCTGTGTATAACGCCGTGGCTTATCTCGGCGAACTGTTTCCTGCAATCCAGGCGCAGACCTTCAAGGAGTTTGAAGTCATCATTGTGGATGACGGGTCCACGGACGATACCGTCAAGGGGATCACGCCGTTTTTGTCGGACCCCCGGATTCAACTGCATCGCTCCTCGAAAAATCATGGGCTCGCTTTTAGCTGGAGAATGCTGCTGGAATTGGCCCGGGGGGAATACTGGTGCGCGGTTGGCGCGGATGACATTCTGGAACCGAACTTCCTGGAGCAACGCGTGACACAACTCGCAGCCAGCTCGGATGCCTGCCTGCTCCATGGGCGCGCCAGATTGATCAATGAGCATGGGACGGTCTTTGAAGATCCCATGCCGCTGCCACCGCTGCCGCCGTTAATGGAAGGCCGGGAGGCGCTGAGCATGTTGCTGCAACATAACATCATCAACCAGAATTCCACGCTCGTGCGGATGTCGGCGACCCGTTCGGTGCTGGGGCACGCGATGACGGCCTGGCGGTTTTCGCCGGATTGGGCCTTGTGGTTCCTGCACGCCGCCACCGAGCGGCCGCTCCTGTTCGATCCCGAACCTTGCGTGCGCTATCGTATTCACAGCCAATCGTTGACCGGCGCAGTCAGCCTGAGCGCCATGCGCCGGGCCGAGGTGCGCTTGACCCCGCTTTGCGCGTTAAGCGCGGCGGCGGCCTACTCGGTTTCCGCCCGGTTACTGTGGATGCAATGGCGCGAGGCGTTGTATGCCTTGTGGCTGCGGCGTGCGTTTGCCCTCCGCAAAGAACAATATGCCCTGGAGGATGCGCTGCAACTGGCGGCTTATGCCTTCTACGGCACCAATAAAGGCCGGATCACCCTCGCGGGAGAAATGGCGCGGCATGGCATTTCGATCGTGCGTCATCATTTCCTTGAGGAAAGCGCCCGCAGCCGACAGCGGTTCAAGGCGTGCGGCCTGGCCCAGGTGGATCATCCATTATTTCATCAGTAATATGAGCATAAAAAATATTTATAGAGCGCAACGTTTAAATGGGTGGATCATGGCCGCACTGGTGGCGATGCTGGCCGCCATGTCCCAAGGTCTTGCGCAAGAAGCCAAATCCGCCGGGAAGGTCGCCCATCGCTTTTTAAAATGCGGTTGTGGCGGTCAATCCGTGGCCATTGTCGGCAAGGATGGAGCCATCGAATGGGAATACAAAACCGGCGATGAATGCAGCGACGCCTGGATGTTGCCCGGTGGAAACATCATTTACTCTTTCAAAAAAGGGGTGCGGGAATTGAAGCCGGACAAATCCACCGTTTGGGAATACTTGGCGCCCATTGGCGCGGAAGTGCATTCCTGCCAGCCCTTGCCGGAGGGCCGGTTTTTACTCGGAGAATCGTACAATGACGGTTCCAGCCAGCTTTATGAAATGGATCGGGAGAAAAAGATTCACCAGACCATCAAAATTCAAGGGGGTGGTAACGCGCACAACCAGTTTCGGCAGGTGCGCAAGACCCCGCAAGGCACCTATCTGGTCACCTACCAGCGCGGGGGTGGCAAGGCATGCGAGTACGATGTAAACGGCAAACTGCTTCGCACGTTTCCGCTCGGACGTTATGTGGCGGTGCGGCTGCCCAACGGCAACACCCTGATTACCGGCGGCGATGAGCATCGCATTATTGAGGTGGATGCGGCGGATAAAATCGTCTGGGAACTCAAGGCGGAGGATGTGCCGGGGAACAAGCTGGCGTTTAATGCGGGCATCCAACGGCTGCCCAACGGCAATACGGTGGTGGTGAACTGGCTTGGCCATCTCAAAGAACGCAATCAGCCGCAGGTGTTTGAAATCACCCGTGATAAAAAAGTGGTTTGGGAAGTGAATGACAAAAAACTGAACCTTATTTCCAGCATCCAAATTCTGGATGAGGACGTGAACCAGGATATTTACCGGTTATTGAGGTGAAGCGGGTTGGTCGGCTGCATCAGGCGAACAATCTGGTTTACTACCGCTTCCGGCGGGATGGAACGAAGGCACTCCATGGTGGTCGGCCAGGCACATTCACCTTTCATGCATGGGACACACGGCAAGTGAGATTGCAGGACATTGTTTAATTGACCATAAGGACCGGTCCTTCGTGGCTCGGTAGGACCCAGCAAGGCGACAATGGGGCGTCCAAGCGCGGCGGCGACATGCATGGGCCCGGTGTCATTGGTCACCATGATTTCACCCCAGCGAATCCATTCGATCATTTCCGCCAAGTTGGTTTTCCCGGTGAGGTCGCGACAATGCTCCGGAGCAACTGCCGCAATGGTCTGTCCCAGTGCCTGATCCTCCTTGGAGCCTAAAATCACGAAAAATGCGTGATTTTCACGCATCCTAATCCGGCGGACCAATTCGGCGTAACTCTCCGCTGGCCAGCGTTTATTATTCCAGCGGGCACCGGGCACCAATACAAAACGCCGACCCTCGGGCGGATGCCATTTTTGCTGGAATTCCGCCACCACTTTAGGACGTGGTGGAAGCCATATAAAGTCTTTATGGAAAGGTACTTTAAGGTGTGGTAACACGGCCAGATACCAATCCACCGCATGGGTGTGCCAAGAAGCCCGGCGAACCGCAATATCGTAGAATCCGCGCGCTCCTTCCCGGGCGTCATCGAGTCCGATGGTCAATCCACCATTGCTCAACCACGCAAAAATACCACTTCGCGCCAAGCTCTGGAGGTCAATCACCCAATCGAAATGATGCTGCCGCAACGTTAGGATTGATTGACATAACATCTTCCAATTACGTGGTTTGGCAAATCCGTGGCGATCAAAAACAATGATCTCTTGAAGGTCGGGATCGCCCTCCAGTAAGGGTAAAAGGTCTTTCTCCAACCACCAATACACCTGACTATCAGGAAGATGCCGCTTGATTAACCGGAGGACCGGCAGGGCTTGAATAACATCGCCGAGCGAACTGGGTTTAAGAATGAGAATTTTCACTCAGCAGACCCCCGGATTTCGATCACGCTAAGGAAACCACCCGGTAAAGGGTGAAAATCCTCAATTTATTTGCCATAGGCAAGGCGTTCGGCCAAACGTTCCGGCAATCCCGCCTCGCGAATCTTGCGTTGGGCGCTGGCGATATCATAATCCAACCGGCGCAATTCAATGGTGCCTTCGGTCATATCATACACCACGTAAGCGGCCTTGGGGTTGCCGTCGCGCGGCTGCCCGATGCTGCCCACATTGACAAAGTACTTGCGGCCGGGTTCGATTTTGAACTTGGAGTAGGTGCCACCGCGCACCATGGTGTCGCGCACAAAGGCCACCGGCACATGGGTATGCCCAAAGAAACAAACGTTGGTGTTTTGATAGGTAAAACTGGCGGCGGCAGCCAGTTTATCAAAGACATATCCCCAGCGTTGGGGAACATCCAGCGTGGCGTGGACAATGGTAAAATTGGCGATTAACCGCAGGTATTTCAGGTCCCGCAGCCAGTTACGGTCTTCTTGGGTCAGTTGCAGACGAGTCCAAAGGATGGCTTCCGCCGCTTGCGGGTTGAAGCCCTCGGTGTGTTCATCCACCGAGCAATATTCATCATGGTTCCCCTTGATGCAAGGGATAGCCATGGCGCGCACAATATCCAAGCACTTCTTGGGTTCGGCACCATAACCAACCACGTCGCCAAGGCAGACAACTTTGTCGCATTTCTGCGCCTGGATATCATCCAACACCACCTGGAACGCATCCAAGTTCGCATGGATATCCGCTATGATCGCGTACTTCATTGTTCAACCCAACCATTCAACCAATAATTTGGAAACCGCGCAAGGTGC
This sequence comes from Verrucomicrobiota bacterium, assembly GCA_037139415.1. Classification (NCBI taxonomy): domain Bacteria; kingdom Pseudomonadati; phylum Verrucomicrobiota; species Verrucomicrobiota bacterium. Next base: position 17,735 of record JBAXGN010000164.1, read on the forward strand.
CAGTGGCACTCTCCCAGCGCGTGTCTTCGGACCGGATAAAACTCCCAACTTCCGAGTCACGAATTGCTTGCAAAAAGGCATCCAGCTCTTCACGAGTGCCTTCGGCCACCAATTCTACGCGTCTATCAAGCAAGTTTCGTACCGTTCCCGTAACTTCAAAACCAGTCGTCAGCACTTTCACGGCGCAGCGAAAACCCACACCCTGAACGTGCCCGCCATAATACACACTTACCCGCTTCCTTTGCATGAGAAACGTTTCAATAATGTCACTTTCACGTTTGTTACGGCAACATCAAGCCACAAGCCGGGCCATTCGTGCAATAGGAAAGTGCGGGAAAGTGATTCAAAACCAGTGCGGATATCCGATTTCATAGCTGAGGGAGCCCAGACCACTTTATTCCAAATCGCTATCAAGATGAGGCATGGTCCGCAACCAATAACTCCAAACTCCCAGCTTCTATCATCTGGCTTCCATCTTCCGTTCATAATTTTTTTGTCCGAAAATATTTTTGCCATGTTCCTCTTCCCCCATTTTTCTGGTGCAGCCTTCGATCTTTGACAGGCCAGCGGGTGCAA
>JBAXGN010000165.1 GCA_037139415.1 Verrucomicrobiota bacterium
CCGCAGCCATAATCTGCTGGCGACAGACAATATCTATTTACGGATAAGCACTATGATGCTGTGATGCGATGATGCGATGATGCGATGATGTCAACTGATATCGCACAGATTACAACACCTTCGGGATTTGCAACGTCGAGACCGTACCACTCCGAGCTTGGTCTTCGGCTCGCTCCCATTCCAGGGCGACTGTGAGGGCTTTTTTGCGATCAGTTTGCTTGGTGACCCGGTTGACCTGCTTCCCATCCTTATTGGTGTAGCAGGCGGTCCAATAGCTTGAGTCCGGGTGTTTCAAAAGGCTCGACATATTGTTTCTTTCTTCGTCCGACTAAATTTCACGCATCATTTTCTAATTGAAACCGGGGTGGTTTCGGCATATGGTAGATATCGTGAAGCTCACAAGCAATGGTTTCGTGGCGCTGTTGCTGCTATTGGCGTTGCCGTCGGTTGTGGAGGCCCAATTCAGCTACACGACCAATGCCGGGACCATCACGATCACCGGCTACTCGGGGACGAGCAATACGGTGGTCATTCCAACCACGATTAATGGTTTGCCGGTCACCAGTATCGGGACGAATGCGTTCCGAGAGTGCTCCATCATGGCCAGCGTAACCATTCCCAGCAGCATTACCAGTATCGGAGCGGGTGCGTTCTGGATGTGCGGCGGCTTGACCAGCGTCGCCATTCCCGGCAACGTCACCAATATCGGGGATTACGCGTTTGAATATTGTTTCAATCTGACGGACGTCACGATCGCCAATGGCGTGATCAACATCGGCCAGGGCGCGTTCTCTGGCAGCCTCCGTCTGGCCAGGATCACGATCCCCGCCAGCGTGGCCAGTATCGGCTCGAGCCCGTTCAGTTACTGCACCAACCTGACTGCCATAACGGTGGACGCCCAGAATTCTTTTTACAGCAGCGTGAGTGGCGTGTTATTCAACAAGGGCCTAACCATGCTCATCGAATACCCGTATGGCGTGAAGGGGGGAGTTTACACCATTCCCAGCAGCGTCACCACCATCGGCGATTACGCCTTCGCTGATGTGCCACTGTCCAGTGTCACCATTCCCGGCAGTGTCACCACGATTGGAAAATATGCGTTCAGCCAATGCGGTCTGACCAGCATAACGATTCCCGCCAGCGTTACCAATGTCGGAGAGGATGCGTTCCTAAACTGTAGCCGGTTGACGGCGATAGCGGTTGATGCCCTGAATCCGACCTATAGCAGTACAAACGGAGTCTTTTTTAACAAGAGCCAGACGACACTCATTCAATATCCGCAGGGCTTAAGCGGAAATTACACAATGCCGGGCACCGTCACCAGCATTAGGGATTATGCGTTCTACCAGTGCGCCAGTTTGACCGGTATCGCCTTCTCCAGCAGCGTCACCAATATCGGAAGTAATGCGTTCTTTAACTGCACCAGCCTGACCAACCTCGCAATTCCCGGCAGTGTATCCAACCTGGGCGACTGGGCGTTTGCATCCTGTACCAGTTTGACCAATGTGACCCTCTCCAATGGCGTCGCCAACATCGGGAGCAGTGCCTTCTATGACTGCACCGGTTTGACCAGCATCACGATTCCTGGTAGCGTTGCCATCATCAGGTCAAATGCCTTCGGCTTCTGTGGCCTGACCAATGTCACCCTCGCCAACGGCGTCGCCAGCCTCGAGGCGGATGCATTCACCCTGTGCTACCGGCTGACCAGTGTCACGATTCCCGCCAGCGTCACCAACCTCGGGGGCGGGCCGTTCGAGGGATGTACCAGCCTGACCGCGATCACGGTGGATGCCCAGAACTCCTTCTATTGCAGCGTGAATGGCGTGTTGTTCAATAAGTCACAAACTGTGCTCATTCAATATCCGGGTGGCGTGGGGGGAAGTTACACGATTCCTGCCAGCGTCACCTGGGTGGGGGATGCAGCGTTCTCGCAATGCACTGGTTTGACCAATATCAGCATTCCCAACGGGGTCACCGTTGCTGGGAGCGTATGCGTTCTATAGCTGCTCCGGCCTGACCAACCTCATCATTCCCGGCCACGTCACCAGCCTTGGGGCTTATGCGTGCGCTGGTCTCAAAGTGACCAGTATCACGATTCCCGCCAGTGTCACCAGCCTCGGCGATTATGCGTTTGAATACTGCAATAACTTGAACGGCATCTATTTCGCGGGCAATGCCCCGGCGGCTGGCGCGGGGGTGTTTGCTTCGGTTAACAATGCGACGGTCTATTATTTGTCTGGCACCACCGGCTGGGGGGCTTCATTTGCCGGTCTCCCCGCTGTGATGTTGTATTCGCTCCCTGCTGGCGCGCTGCTGGTAAACATCACTCCGCAAGGGGCAGTCAGTGAAGGAGCGCAATGGCAGTTGGATGGCGGAGCCTGGCAGAATCCTGGAAAAGCGGTTGCAGGTTTGTCGCTTGGCACCCACACCGTCAGCTTCAGCACCGTCCGAGATTTTGCGCGGCCCGCCAACCAGATGGTCGTTGTCACCAGCAATGTCACGGCCACCGTCACGGGCGTTTACGTCGCGCCCGAATTCACCTGTTCAACCAATACCGACGGGACGCTCTCGATCATCGGTTATGGCGGGCCTGGTGGCGCGGTGACCCTTCCAACCAGCTACAACGGCCTGATGGTCACCAGCATCGGGAATTGGGCATTCGCCAACTCCACCAGCTTAACCAATGTCACCATTCCCAGTAGCATCACCAGCATTGGGAGCTACACGTTTGATTATTGCACCAGCCTGACCAATGTCACGATTCTCAACGGTGCCACCAGCGTTGGGGCCTCGGCGTTCTATCATTGCACCAGCCTGATTAGTGTTTCCCTCCCGGGTAGTGTCGTCAGCCTCGGTGATTATGCGTTTCAAGAATGCTACAACTTGCGCGGTGTCTATTTCGCTGGCAACACTCCCGCGGTTGGCGCGTCGGTGTTCGCTCTTGATTACAGTGCGACGCTCTATTATTGGTCTGGCACCATCGGCTGGGGCTCCTCGTTTGCCGGTCGTCCGGCGGTGGCGTTGATCCCGCCGGGATCGTTGCAGGTGACCATCAATCCACCCGACGCCATCAGTGTCGGAGCGCAATGGCGGGTGGATAATAAACCGTTCCAGAGCAATGGGACAACCGTTACTGGTTTATTGCTGGGCAACCACACGGTCAGCTTCAGCACCATCAACGGCTGGACGACGCCCACTAATCAAGTCGTTTTCCTTGACTCCAATTCGACCGCGACCGCCAGCGGAACCTATGGTGCCCTGTCGCAAGCCCAATTCACTTGCGCGACCAATGCCGACCAGACGCTCACCATCACCGGCTGCTCCAGCCCGGACGGTTCGCTGAACATTCCCGCCACCATCAACGGCTTGACCGTCACCTGCATTGCAACGAATGCGTTCAAATCCTGCGTCAACCTGACCAGCGTTTCCATTCCAGCGTGCCTCACCAACATCGTGGTGTCGGCCTTCCAATTCCAAGCCTGCACCGGCCTGACCGCGATAACGGTGGCTGCCCAGAATTCTTTTTATTGCAGCGTGAATGGCGTGTTGTTCAACCGGGGGCAAACCATGCTCGTTGAATATCCGCCCGGTTTGGGAGGAGATTATACGATTCCCGCCAGTGTGACCAGTATTGCGGATTATGCGTTCTCCGGCTGTTCCGGACTGACCAATGTCACCTTCCCAGGGGGCCTGACCAATATCGGGAAACAGGCGTTCGCCAACACCGCCGTGGTCAACGTGGCAATTCCTGGCAGCCTTACGGCAATCGGATCGCGGGCGTTCTGGTTCTGCACGAATCTGACCAAAGTAACCATCCCCGGCAGTGTCACCAATATTGGGGATTCCGCGTTCCAAGGCTGTTTTCTGCTAAACAAAGTCGTGATTCCAAAAAGCGTCACCAGCATCAAGCAGCAGGCGTTTTTCTACTGTACCAACTTGGCCGGTGTTTACTTCGAGGGCAATGCGCCCGTCGTTAGCTACAATGTGTTCTATCCGGATACCAACGCAACGGTCTATTATTTGCCGGGCACGACCGGTTGGAGCAACTCGTTTGCCTCTTCGCCGGCACTGCCGGCCGTTCTGTGGAATCCGCTGATCCAGATTTGCAGCGCCAGCAAAAGCGTGGGGAGTAATCAAGTTGGATTCGACATCACTGGCACGCTCAATATTCCCATCGTGGTGGAAGTTTGTGCCGATTTGGCCTGCCCCATTTGGACTCCGCTCCAGCCCTTCACGCTCACTAACGGTTCGTGCCATTTCATCGGATCCCTGCCAGCCAACAGTCTTAGCGGCTACTACCGAATCCGTTCGCCCTGACGCCGAGCCAGAAAACATGGCGCGGGATCGCCTCCGGTTCGCGACACTTGTCGCGGAAATGTCTTGATGCACGCCGTTTCCGGGCTAGCATCCCTCACCTGTTGCGAATGCAAACGATGAAAGCGATATTGGCTCTTGAGGATGGCAGCGTGTTCCACGGCGCTGGCTTCGGCGCGCGTGCTTCCGCGTGCGGCGAGGTGTGTTTCAATACCTCCATGACCGGTTACCAGGAAATCCTCACCGATCCGTCCTATAAAGGACAGATTGTCACGATGACTTATCCCCTGATCGGGAATTACGGCGTCAACCGCCAGGACGTCGAGTCCTGGCAGCCGCACGTCGCCGGCTTTGCCATCCGCGAGCTTTCACCCGTGGTAAGTAATTGGCGCGCCGATCTTTCCCTGGCGACGTATCTCGAAGAAAATGGTATTCCCGGCATTCAAGGCATCGATACCCGGGCGCTCACCAAGAAACTGCGCGTCACCGGCGCGCTCAAAGGATTCATCACCACCGAACCGAATCTGGACGCCGAGGAAGCCGTGGCCCGGGCGCGAGGATGGCGGGGATTGGTGGGCGTGGATTACGTCAAGGAAGTCACGCATAAACAACCATTTTTGTGGGATGAAAAGGACGAGCAGAGCGCCAGCTTCAACCTGGTGCGCGGTCAGGTGGAGCCGGGTGATCCCCGGCAGGTACGCGATCCGATGCCGACGGCAGACATCCCGATTGTCGCGTTCGATTTCGGGATGAAGTACAACATTCTGCGCCGGCTGCGTCAGCATGGGTTCAAGGTGCAGGTGGTGCCGGCCACCACCACCGCCGAGGAAGCCCTGAAATACAAGCCGGCCGGCATCTTTTTATCCAACGGGCCGGGCGATCCTTCCGCACTGAATTACGCTGTGAAGACGGTAAGCGACTTGGTCAACACCGGCATCCCGATCTTCGGCATCTGCCTGGGCCATCAAATCCTGGGGCAGGCCTTTGGCGGCAAGACTTTCAAGCTCAAATTCGGCCATCGCGGCGGCAATCAGCCGGTCAAAGATTTGGTGAGTGGCCGCGTGGAAATCACGTCCCAAAACCACGGGTTTGCCGTGGATCCAGCGTCACTACCCACAGACGTGGTGGTGGATCGGATCAACTTGAACGATCAGACCGTGGAAGGCATGCGCCACAAAAAGAAGCCCATCTTCTGCGTGCAATATCACCCGGAAGCCTCCCCCGGCCCGCATGATTCCAACCCGCTATTCGCGGAATTCCGGGCCTTGATTGCGAAGTCATAAACCGTCATGAGAAATCCCTGCCTGGTCCTGGCCGGAATGGTCTGCTTGTGGATCACTGCCGCCGCACAAACCGAAAAACCCACGCTCACCATTGGTGATCCCGCCCCGCCCCTCAAAGCCATCAAGTTCGTCAAAGGTCCGGCGGTAGCGAATTTGGAGACGGGTCAGGTCTATGTGGTGGAATTTTGGGCCACTTGGTGCGGTCCCTGCCGCGCCACCATTCCGCACCTGACGGAAATGGCGCACCAACACAAAGGCAAAATCACCTTCATCGGCATGGATGTGTTTGAAAAAGCCAGGGATAACGAAGAGTTTGCCAGTAAAGCCGAGAGTTTTGTCAAAGAGATGGGCGACCAAATGGATTACACCGTCGGGGTGGACGGCACGAATGCCTTCATGGCGAAATATTGGATGGAAGCCTCCGGAGAAGGCGGCATTCCCTGCGCGTTTGTGGTGAACAAAGAGGGGAAAATTGCCTGGATCGGTCATCCCATGGACGGGTTGGACAAGGTATTGGAACAAATCCTGGCGGGAAAGTACGATCTCGCCGCGGCGGTGGCCAAGCGTAAGCAAGCCAAGGAAGCCGAACAACTGGAGGAAGCCATCAACGAAAAGGTCGGGGAATTGTACCAAAAGGGCAAGAAGCGGGAGGCGCTGGCGGAGATCAACAAGGCCATTGGCCAACATCCGCAGTTGAAGGACTCCTTCAGAATGCTACGCCTCAACCTGCTCTTTGATGTGGACGAGGCTGGCGCTTACAAGGAAATCCGGCAACTGGCCGAAGGTGAGTTCAAGAACAACACGCGCGGACTTTTGGAGCTGGCGGCCCGCATCATCCGGGGCACGGGCAATAAACCGGATTATGATCTCGCCATCACGCTGGCCAAACAGGCCGGTACCACCGCCGAAGATGACAGCGACAAAGTGTTGAGCCAAGCGGTGCTGGCAGATACGTACCAGAAAAAAGGTGACCTCAAACAAGCGGTCGCCACCTTGACCGAAGCAATCACGTTTGCCAAAAAAACCAACGCCCCCGAGCAGTTCATCGGGCAACTGCAAAACCGGCTGGAAAGCTTCCAGAAAGCGCTGGCAAAACCCGCCGGAAAGTAACTTGCCATTTTTTGCTATTCTCATGGCATTTGATGGCATTTAGGCAGGCGTACAACTGTGGCGCTTGACGTTCCCCATATCTACGACTAGTTTCACAGGTAACATATATGCAGAATTTTCTGGTACCGATGGTGGTGGAGCAGACGGGCCGCGGCGAACGCGGCTATGATATTTATTCCCGTCTGCTGGTGGATCGCATTATCTTTTTGGGCACCCCGGTGGATGACATGGTGGCCAACCTGATCATCGCCCAACTGTTGTTTTTGCAAATGAATGATCCCAAGAAAGACATTCATCTGTACATCAATTCGCCCGGTGGCAGCGTGACCGCTGGCTTGGCGATTTACGACACCGTCCAATTTCTCACCTGCGATGTAAACACCTACTGCATCGGCCAGGCGGCCAGCATGGGCGCGGTGCTGCTGGCGGCCGGCACGCATGGCAAACGGTTCGCCCTGCCCAATGCCCGCATCATGGTGCATCAACCATGGGGTGGCGTGCAAGGGCAGGCCAGCGACATCAGCATCCAAGCCAAGGAAATCCTGCGCCTCAAAGATCGCTTGAATGAACTGCTCGCCCGGCATTGCGGACGCAAGGTGGAAGATATTACCCGCGACACGGATCGCGACCGCTTCATGTCGGCGGAGGAGGCCAAGGAATACGGCTTGGTGGATCAAGTGGTGGCTTCCCGCCGTGAAATCGGCCCGCTGACGGAGAAAAAGCCTGGTCTGGCACCTTAATTCCATGGCACGCCCCGGCAATAACGGCACCCTTTGCAGCTTCTGCGGAAAATCTCACGCGGAGGTCAAGAAGCTCATTCAAGGGCCGGGGGTGTATATTTGTGACAGTTGCGTACTGCTCTGCAAAAGCGTTTTGGACAAGGAGTTCGCCACCGACGCCCGGCGCGCCCCCCCCACCATGCGCGTGCCGAAACCGGCGGAAATCAAGCACACGCTGGACGAGTTCTGCATTGGCCAGGATCACGCCAAAAAAACCTTGTCGGTGGCGGTGCATAATCATTTCAAACGCATCCTTCACTCACCAGAACGAGACCCTCAGGCGCAGGGCAAAGGCCATTCCGTTGAATCAACGGATGTGCAACTCGAGAAAAGCAATATTCTGTTGGTAGGTCCCACTGGTTCAGGTAAGACCCTGCTGGCCAGAACGTTGGCCAAAATTCTTGATGTTCCATTTGCCATCGCGGATGCCACTACCTTGACCGAAGCCGGTTATGTGGGCGAAGACGTGGAGAATATTGTTCTGCGCCTCCTGCAAAACGCTGATTATGATGTCAAACGCGCCCAACGCGGCATCATTTACATTGATGAAATTGATAAAATCGCGCGCAAGACCGAAAACGTAAGTATCACGCGCGATGTTTCCGGTGAGGGTGTGCAACAAGCCTTGCTGAAAATCCTCGAGGGCACGGTCTGCAACGTGCCACCCCAAGGCGGTCGCAAGCACCCGCAACAGGAATACATCCGGGTGGACACCACCGAAATCCTGTTTATCTGTGGCGGCGCGTTCGTGGGTTTGGAGAAAATCATCCAACGCCGTCTGGGCAACCGGGTAATGGGTTTCAGCGCCGCCGATCAGGCTCACTATGCGGCCTCCATCGAGCGTCATGAAATCCTCAAACTCGTGGAACCCGAGGATTTGCTCGCGTTCGGTTTCATCCCAGAGTTCATTGGCCGACTGCCCATGACGACCGTGCTGGATGAACTTACCGTGAGCCAATTGGTTTCCATCCTCACGGATACGCGCAGCGCACTGACCAAACAGTACACCAAACTGCTCTCCATTGACGGCGTAGAACTCGCTTTCACGGAAGACGCCCTGCATGAGTTAGCCGCCCAAGCCATCAAAAAAGGCACCGGCGCGCGCGCCCTGCGCAGCATCCTCGAAAAGCTGATGCTCGATGTCATGTATGACGTGCCTGGCGATGATGGCATCCTGGCGGTGAAAATCACCGGCGGCGTCGTCAAAGGTGACATCAAACCCGTCATCCGCCGCAAAACGGACGAAGTGGCGGCGTAGTCGAAGCCGGGATGCTGGGCGGCTAAAGTTCGTGGCTTGAGCAACCAGTCGGCAACCAATGCAGGCGCAATGCCGACTATTTGCGTGGGGCATAAAGCGCTGTGAAAGTGCATGAAAGTCCGGTTGGTTTCCCAAGCCCGCCACGAGCCAGATGCCCCGCAGTAAGATGTTCGCTTTGCGAAAGGTGGTCTTAACTTCGAGGCCTTGCAAAAACGCGGCGGCTCCCTCGCATCTGTTAGTCCGAACTTCATCTGGTTCCCGGTTCAGGCATGGGGCTCAGCCGTAAAACACCCACCGCCACAGCAACTAGTGCAGCCCTGATCTGGCATCAAAAATGCTTATTTCTATGCCAAATGCTTTGCGTGGGTTGCAGCGATTGCATTCTGGTGCGGACAAAAATGTGCGCCGTGCAATATATTGAGTTGAATATTGATCTGATATTGCATTAGGGCAGCAGAACAGTATAGTTGTCCGCTTAGGCCCAAATATGACTAAGCACATGAATTTTCAGCGGCGTTGGTTGTTGCTGATCGTAACGCTCTTGGCGGGGTTCACCCTGCCGGCAGCGGATGAGGTGTATATCACCGAATTCGTGGCGAGTAACAGTACCGGGCTTAAGGATGAGGATGGCGACCAGGGTGACTGGATTGAAATTTTCAATGCCGGCACGAATACCGTGGACCTGACCAGTTGGTATTTAACTGACAACGCGAGCAAACCCACCAAATGGGCGTTCCCGGCCACTAACATCATTGCGGGACAGTACATGATTATCTATGCGTCGGGTAAAAACCGCCGTACCCCGGGAGCACCGTTACACACCAGCTTTAAATTGGGAGCCTCGGGTGGATATCTCGGCCTGATTCGTTCCGACCTCTCAATTGCCAACCAATACTCACCCGCCTATCCGCCTCAGGCAACGGATATTTCTTATGGCTGGACGCAAACCGCAGCCACCAACATGCTGGTCTCACGCGGTACCGCTTTAAAGTATCGAGTTCCCACGAACGCATTCGAGGATCCGTTCTGGAAAGATCCGAGTTATGATGTCAGTTCCTGGCTTAACGGAACGAACGCACTTGGATTTAACGCGGCCACCAACACCAACACCCTGTGGCTGCTGATTGCCGATTCGCAGGCGGATTTTGCCGGCAATCAAGGTTCGAACAATTGGTATTATGGGTACTACCTAAAAGGAACCGACACAGTCACCCCGGGATTCCAAACGAATGACTTGGTGATATTTCCATGGACCTCGAGCTATTGGAGTGCCTATAACTATTGGACTGGCACAAACTGGGATTATTATACGTCCAGCAATCCGTATGACCTGATTGCGAATCTGCTGTGGATGCCCAATGGAACCAACAATACCGCTGCTTCCTCAGAACATTGGGTTGGGCGCCGTTATATCGTGGAAAGCAACGGGGTGTTGAAATTGGACTGGTGGTTGGCCAAAAAAGACGTTGTCGGCTACCGTAGTCAGCCGGTAACCGCTAATGCCAACGATTACATTACGCTGAGCGGCAGCACCTTGAAAAACAACGATTTGGTACGTTTTAACGCCACCATCATGCCGGGTGGTCTCACAGCGGGGACTTGGTATTATGCGGTTCTGTTCAGTGGCACTTCATTTAAGGTTGGCCTGACCCCCAATGCGAGCCCCAATAATACCAATTTTATTGATATCACTTCCGCCGGATCGGGAGTGACCTTGGACACTGCCGACAGTGGTGTCACTGGCTACCTGTACCGCAACGGAACCATGATCGCGTCAAATTCCATTGCGTATAATGATACCATTGGCGTAAGCAATACGCTGTTCCTCAGCAATGCAGTCGCTGGAGAAAAAATTGATTTCCTGCTTTCACCTCAGGGGACAGACGGAGCCAATAACGATACGGGAGACCTGTCCTATGGGCGTTTACAGGTGTACTTGGCCACCACTTTCACGAACCAGTATAATACCGATATCCGAACCAACATGATGGGTTCCAACACCACTGTGTACGCGCGAATTCCCTTCACGGTGGCCAATCCAGCAACCCTAGACGGTTTGTTCCTGCGCATGCGCTATGCGGATGGCTTTGTTGCCTACATCAATGGCCAGGAAGTGGCCCGCCGCAATGCCCCCGCCAATAGTGGTGGTGGTGTCATCGCCAACAGCACCAATGATTGGTCGGGTGACGGCCTTCAGGGGGCAAATAACTGGTTTTATGGATATTATGACCAAACGGGCGATATCAATGGCATTTACAATCCTAACACGGATTTCCGCTTCGATAATGACTCGTGGTTCTTCACCGGCACCAACTTTGTGTTGGGACTCGACGACCCGCCTTATACGATGATTTCCTCGAATGTATGGGCGCCCGATGGTTCGGACAATGGCTTGGACATCAACTGGCCGATACGCCGTTGGGTCAGTCCGGTTAGCGGAGTGGTCACCGCACGGGTATTTTGCGCGAAGGCCAATTCGGGTGGTAGCGGAGTTACCTTCCGGTTCTTCCATAACGGCATCCAACTCTGTAACCAGTCGTTGGCAGGCACGGATCTAACCGGATTCACCACCAATATCCTGGTTCCGGGTGTGGAAATAGGAGACAAGCTGGACTTCGCCTTGGATCCTACCGGCACGGATGGCACCACCGCTGGAACGTCGGATCGCACCTATTTTGGAGTGAGCATCACCCAGCAATCATTGGGTGACCCAGGCTACAATTCCGCCGCCACCGCCAGTGCCACCACCGACCAAACGCTCACGGGAGAAATTTTTGATCTCAATAATTATCGCGGCTTTGTCATGGCCGGCTCCAACCTGTTATCCATTCAAGGCTTGAGCCAAAACTTGAGCCCCCCTGATTTCCTTCTGTCGGCGGAACTCTACAGCCTGACCGCCACGGTCAAAACCAACCAAGGCATGTATTTTGCCGGTCCCACGCCTGGCAACATCAACAGTGTCGGGACCACCAATCTGGGGCCGTTGATCGTTGACCCCGCATTCGCGCCCGCAGTGCCGATGACCAGCCAGGCGATTACGGTAACCACGCGCATCGTGCCCACCTTCGGCGCAGTGTCAAATATCACGCTGACCTATCGGGTGATGTTTTTCAGCGAAACCAACGTTTTAATGAATGATAGTGGAACCAATGGTGACCTGGTGGCCGGCGATGGCATTTATACCGGCCTGATTCCAGCCAACATTGCCACCACCAACGGAACCATGCTGCGTTGGTACGTCCAATCCAGGGATACGAACAACTTAACCATGCGCTCCCCCCCCTACCCGGATCCCTACGGCTCACCGCAATACTACGGCACGGTGTGCATGAATTCAAATATCAATAGCAAACTAACAGTATTCCATTGGTTTATCCAGACGCCGACTGCGGCTGAGAACGAATCCGGTGCCCGCAGTTCGTTTTATTACAAGGGCCAGTTCTTCGATAACGTGGGGGTGACGCTCCACGGGCAAAGCAGTGGCGGTTTCCCAAAAAAGAGTTATAATTTTAATCTCAATCATGGTGATAAATTGGCCTTGGATTCACCCAATACCAAACTGGGTGATTTTTGTTTGCTCACCACTTGGGCCGACCGCTCGTACATGCGCATTCCGATGGCGTACGACCTCTACACGATGGTTGGTTCACCCGCTAATTTCTCTTTCCCGATACGCCTGCACCAAAATGGCAGTTTCTTTAGCGTCACCACTTTTTCAGAGCAGGGGAACGAAGATTTCCTCACGCGCATTGGCTTCGATCCCAACGGGGCGCTTTACAAAATGTACAACAATCTCAGTTCCGTGACCACCAATGAAAAGAAATCGCGCAAATGGGAGCCCTTCTATGATTTACAAGCCCTCATTAATGGCGTCACCCAGTCTGATGTGAATGCTCGGGTTGCGTATGTGTACGATAATCTGAATCTTCCGGAAATCATCAGCTTCATCGCCTCCAAAGCGATGAATGCCGACCATGATTGCTGTCATAAGAACCATTATATGTACCGGGATAGTGACGGTTCCGGAGAGTGGTATGCTATTCCATGGGATATGGACCTATCCTTTGGACATATGTACACCGGAGCCAATGGTGGATATTTCGATGACACCATCTACACCAATGTGGCGGCATTTATTGGTAATGGTCAGACCGCCTTAGGGGTAATTTATAGTGACGCAACGCTGCGGTCCCTGGTGAATCGCCGGATTCGCACCATGATGGATACGCTGTTACAACCCATTGGTACACCGACCAACACGGATATATTGCGCGGCATGATGAATTCCTATGCCGCTTTGGTTGCGGATGATGTCGCCTTGGACCGAGCCAAGTGGAAGGGGGCGGCGTGGACGGCGCCAACCTCCGGTCCGGCGAATCCCGATAGCGGCACCAATCCGAGCACCGGGCCATTCACCAATGAGCTTTCGCGACTGCAAGACTACTTTCTGCCCAATCGCCGGCAGTTCATGTTTTACAATCGTGTAGTCGCCGGCGAACTCCCCGCCACCGCACAGGCGACCAACCTGGTGCTCCTGTTCGGAGCGATTGATTACAACCCAATCAGTCACAATCAGGCTGAGGAGTATATTGAGCTGATTAACCCTAATAATTGTAACGTGGACATTTCCGGCTGGGAAATCAAAGGTGGCGTTTCCTTCCATTTTAAGCCGGGAACGGTAATCCCCACCAACAGCAGTATCTTTGTGTCACCGGCTACCAAGTCGTTTCGATCCCGGGCAGTGAGTCCACGGGGCGGGGAGCGCCGCTTAGTGGTCGGGCCTTACAGCGGCCAGTTGTCCGCCCGCGGTGAGTCCTTGGCGCTCGTCACCGATTTTGGTTGGACCAACGCGACCGTGGCTACGCCAAGCACCCCAAGCCTCGCGCAACAATACTTGCGCGTTACTGAAATCATGTACAACCCGGCTTCTGGCGGTGCTTATGCCGCCGGGGAATACGAATATGTTGAGCTGAAGAATATTTCAACCAGTGCCACCTTGGATCTTACCGACGTGAAAATCACCAACGCGGTGGACTTTAATTTTACTGGCAGTGCCATCACCAACCTCGGGCCCGGACAGCGGGTGCTGGTGGTGAGAAACCTGGCCGCCTTTGTCAGCCGTTATGGTCCCGGCCTACCGGTCGCCGGTCAATACTCAGGCGCATTGAATAATGCCGGTGACCGGGTGCAGTTGCTTGACAGCGATAATGAACAAATCCTCGATTTTTCTTATAACAATAGCTGGTACCCGCTCACCGATGGTCTCGGTTTTTCGCTAGTCGTCGTCAACGAAAATGCGGACCCGAGTGCGTGGAATAATCAGAGCCAATGGCGCGCTTCCGGGCGCGTCAACGGTTCACCAGGCACAGACGATCCTGCGCCGTATGTGATCAGCCCGGTACTGGTCAATGAATGCCTGGCACATACGGATCTGCCCGATATGGACTCCATGGAACTCTACAATCCCAATACCAACGCGGTGGATATTGGCGGTTGGTACATTACCGATGATTTCTATAATCCGAAAAAATTCATGATCCCCACGGGAACCGTCATCGGCGCTGGATGTTATCTGGTCTATACCACCAATGACTTTATTCGGGGTGGCACGAACATTGCCTTCAGCGCGACCGGCGACGATGTCTATCTGTTCGGCACCGACACGAACCGCGATTTGACCGGCTACTATCACGGTTACACGTTTGGCGCTTCACATAACGGGGTCAGCTTTGGACGCATCGTAACCACGGCTGGCGACGACGATTTTATGCCACAGTTAACCAAAACCGTGGGGACCAACAATTCCGGCCCGCGCGTCGGCCCCATCGTCATCAACGAAGTGATGTACAATCCACCGAATCTGACCACCTATGATCCACCCTCATCCTATATCGAATTACTGAATACCGCCGCGACCAATTATCCGCTCTTTACCCTGGCGGAGCCGACGAATGCCTGGCATATCCGCAATGCGGTGGATTACGATTTCCCCACCAATGTTTGGCTGCAGCCGGGGCAGACGTTGCTCGTGGTTGGTTTCGATCCCGTCACCAACACCTACGCGTTAAACGCCTTCCGCAGTCGCTATGGCACCCCCACCAACGCCCTGATCTTCGGGCCATGGCAAGGGACGCTCGGCAATCACGATCAGACGATTCATTTAAACGAGCCGGATTTGGCAGACACGAATACGGTGCCGTATGTCACGATCGAGAAAGTGCATTATCTGGACACCTACCCATGGCCAGTCGTCGCGGGTGGCATGGGGGCTTCACTCAAACGCATGAACACCTCCGGTTACGGAAACGAGCCCACGAATTGGACCTCAGCCATGCCGACTCCGGGAACCAATTCCGTTTCCGGTCAGGTGCCACAAATTACCATGCAACCACAGGGGCAGGCGATTTTGCCCGGAGCCAATTACACGCTGAGCATAACCGCCACCAGTTCCCCCCCCATGGTGTGTCAATGGATTCTTAATAACGTGGCCATTCCAAATGCCACCAATTACACCCTGGCCTTGACCAATGTTCAGCATGCGCAAAGCGGCTCATACCAAGCGGCCGTCATGAACGCCTATGGCGCCGCGTTAAGCATCCCGGCCATGGTCTGGATACAGGCGCCCATCATTATCACCGGTCAGCCGGCCAGTCGCACCAATTTCCCCTATCAGACCATCACGTTCACGCCAATTCACATGGGCGATGACCCGCTGTATCACTGGCGTCTCAACGGCACTAATATTGCCGGGGCCACCAATCTTACCCTGACCCTCACCAATCTACAGGTCAGTGACAGCGGTAATTATCAGGTGGTCATTTCCAACCAGCTTTCTGCCATCACCAGCAGCATCGCCGCGCTCACGGTTTCCCAGCGGCCCGTCATCCTCACCCAACCGCAAAGCCAGCCCTACAGCCCGGGCACCAATGTCACGTTCAGCGTCATGGCCACCAGCAGCACCACGCTCCATTACCAATGGTATTTCACCAATAGTCTGGTGAATGCCTCCACCAACAGCACCTTGCAGATTACTAATGCGCAAATTCAAAACCTCGGTGCCTATTTTGTCGTGGTGACCGATGATTTTGGATCGGTCACCAGCACTCCAGCCACCTTGGCATACCAGGTGCTCCCTTCGTTCTATCCCCCAGCCCAGCCCACCAATCTCGTGGTTTATGTGAATAATCCGGCCATTTATGCTGCATCGGTGGTCGGCACTTTGCCGTTAACGTGGCAATGGCAAATGGGCGGTTTCTCCATATTCACCAACATCGTCTCGCTGGACACCAATGCGCCGCCCTTGTTTTCCAGTGCGCAATTTACCAACGCCAATGTTTACAAATTGCGCGCCACGAACCAGTATAGCAGTGGTGGCAGTGGTTGGAGTCCAGCGATCTATCTGACGGTGATTGCGCCGCTGACCAATCAGGTGGCTGATCCAGGCTCCAATGCGACATTCACGCTCGTGGCTTCCACCTATTACGGCGCTACCACGAATGCCAATTACATCCTGAAGTACCGCTGGTGGTTCAACGGCACCAACCTGTTGGCCAACCAGACCAATGCCACGTTGACCATCACGAACGCGCAAATTACCAATACTGGCAACTACACGGTGATTGGAACCAATTATTATCAGACGATCGTCAGCCAAATGGCGACGTTGACCGTGGGCACGATCCCACCAGCCATCAGCAGCGACCCGGTAAGCACCACCAACCTGGTGGGGACGCCGGCCGGTTTCTCGGTCACCGTCTTTGGCACGCCCCCGCTGTATTACCAGTGGTATTTCAACAGCGGCCTGGTAAGCAACGCCACGAACTCCTTGCTTCAGATTACCAACGTGCAACTGACGAATGCAGGGGCTTACAAGGTGATCGTCACCAACGCCTATGGTCGGGCAACCAGCCAGGTGGCGACGCTTACCGTGACCGGCATGCCGCCGCAGATCGTCACCTCACCACTAAGCCAGGCGACAATCCAGGGGAGTAATGTTACCTTCACGTCGCTCGCCTCCGGATCGGAACCACTTTTCTACCAGTGGCAACTGAATAATGCCAACCTGTCCGGTGCCAATAGCGCGAGTTACACTATTGCGGCTGTGCAAATGAGCCAGGCAGGAGCCTACACAGTGGTGGTAACCAATGCCTTTGGCAGTGCCACCAGCACGGTGGCAACGTTGTCTGTCTGGTCGGTCCCGGTGATTGGGACGCCACCACAAAGCCGAACTAATCTCGCGGGCACCACGGCCAGTTTCAGCGTGGCCGCCAGCGGCCTCCCCACGCCTTGGTATCAATGGTGGTACAACGGCACCACGCTATTGGACCAGACGAATACCAGCTTGACTTTGACCAACGTGCAGACGACCAATACCGGTAATTATTCGGTGGTGGTGACTAATATGGCGGGAACGGTAACCAGTGTGGTAGCGGTATTGTCCGTCTGGTCGGCCCCGGCGATGGTAACGCAACCACAGAGCCAGACGAACCTGGCGGGGACCAACGCCAGCTTCACTGTTATTGCGGACGGGGTGCCTGAAATAGGGTATCAATGGTGGTACAAATCAGTGGCCAGTAACCAGTGGTCCGTCATCAGTGTCGGGACCAATTCCCTATTGTCAATTTCCAATTGTCAATTGAGTAATGCCGGCAATTACACAGTGGTGGCGACCAACCTGGTAGGCTCTGTGACCAGTGCCGTCGCGGTCCTGACAGTATGGCAACCACCAGTAATCGCAACGCAGCCGCAAAGCCAGACGAATCTCGTGGACACAACTGCCAGCTTTAGTGTGGACGCGAACGGCGTGCCCGCACCCTGGTATCAATGGTGGTGCAACGGAGCAGCGTTGTTAAACCAAACGAACATCACCTTAACCCTGACCAACGTGCAGACGACCCATGCCGGCAATTATTCGGTCGTGGTGACCAACACCTTGGGCTCCGTGACTAGCGCGGTGGCGGGACTGGTGATCGGTACTTCTCCGACCATCACCCAGCAACCCGTCGGTCAGTCAGTCTATGCGGGACAAAACGCCAGTTTCACCGTGGGAGCGTCCGGGGTGGGGCTCTTGACGTATCAATGGTACGGCAATGATGCGCTATTTTCCGGGCAAACTAACACGACGTTGACACTCACCAATGTTCAAGCGGCACAGGAAGGCGGCTATTATGTCGTCGTTTCCAATCCGTATGGCTCGACCACTGGCAGTGTGGCCCTATTGGCACTTCGCATCCTGCCACCAAGTTCGGCTCCCGGATATTTCTACTTTGCAAACAGCTCTGGTAGCCGCATCTTTCACCCCACCGACACGGCGGGCG